>VYDC01000233.1 GCA_009843585.1 Chloroflexota bacterium
GCGCCGCCAGCCCCGTTCCCGACGCCGCCCCCCGGCTCGCCGGGCCCGCTCTCGCGGGTCACGCGGGGGGCGGCGGGGCGGGCGCGCTCCGCCTCGGTCAGGCGGGCGTGGAGCGCCTGGCGCGCCACCACTGAGCGCAGCGTCTGGAGCAGCTGCTCCCACATCTGGTGCGCCTCGCGCTTGTAGGCGACCTTCGGGTCGACCTGGCCGTAGGCCCGCAGGCCGATGCCCTGGCGCATCTCGTCCATCGCGGTCAGGTGCTGGACCCAGAGCGTGTCGATGGTGCGCAGCAGCATCAGCCGCTCGGTCACGCGCTGCACCTCCGCCCCGACCGCCCTCTCGAGTTCCTCGTAGCGGCGCTCCGCGACCGCGACCGCCTCCGAGACCACGCCGTGGGGGTCGCGCCCCTCCACCGACGAGAGCGCGAGCTCGCCCTGGAGCGGTACGACGGAGTCGAGGGCGCGCCGGAAGGTCGCGGCGTCGGGTGGGCTGGCGCTCAGGTAGCTCTGGCCGAGCTCCTCGATCTCCTCCCCCAGCATCTCGAGCACCGTGTCGCGCATCCCCTCCTCGTCGAGCACCTTGTCGCGCTCGCGGTAGATGACGTCCCGGTGCGTGTTCATGACGTCGTCGTACTCGACGACGTTCTTCCGGATCTCGAAGTTGTAGGTCTCGACGCGGGTCTGCGCGCTCTCGATCGCCTTCGACACCATGCGCGACTCGAGGGGGAGGTCGTCCTCCATCCCGAGCTTCTCCATCATTCCCGGCAGCCAGTCGGGCGCGAAGCGGCGCATCAACTCGTCGTCGAAGGAGACGAAGAAGCGACTCGATCCCGGGTCGCCCTGGCGTCCAGAGCGCCCCCGGAGCTGGTTGTCGATGCGCCGCGACTCGTGGCGCTCCGTCCCGATGACGTGCAGCCCTCCGGCCTCGCGCACGCCGGGGCCTAGCTTGATGTCGGTCCCCCGGCCGGCCATGTTCGTGGCGATGGTGACGGCCCCGGATTCGCCGGCGCGCTCGACGATGTGCGCCTCGCGCTCGTGCTGCTTCGCGTTCAGCACCTCGTGGTCGATGCCACGCCGCCGGAGCATCTCCGAGAGCAGCTCCGAGCTCTCGATCGCGACCGTGCCGACCAGCACGGGGCGTCCGGCCTGGTGCTTCTCCGCGATGTCCTCGACGACCGCCGAGTACTTGCCCCGGGCACGCCGGTAGACCAGATCGGGGAGATCCTTCCGGGCGAGGTCACGGTGCGTCGGGATCACCAGCACCTCGCGACCGTATATCTCGGAGAACTCCTCGGCCTCGGTCACGGCGGTCCCGGTCATGCCGGCGAGCGTCTTGTACATGCGGAAGTAGTTCTGGAGGGTGATCGTCGCGTAGGTGACCGACTCCTGCTGGATCGGGACCCCCTCCTTCGCCTCGACCGCCTGGTGGAGGCCGTCCGACCAGCGACGCCCCTCCATCAGCCGGCCCGTGAAGGCGTCGACGATCACGACCTGGTTCTCCTTCACGACGTAGTCGACGTTGCGCTGGTAGATCACCTCCGCCCGCAGCGCTGCCTCCATGTAGCGCGTGAGGTGGTAGTTCTCGATGGCGTAGATGTTGTCGACGCCAAGCGCACGCTCGACCAGCTCCACCCCTTCCTCGGTGAGCGAGACGGTCCGCGTCCTCGCGTCGACCGTGAAGTGCGCGTTCTCCGAGAGCTGCGGCACGAGGCGCGCGAAGCCGCGGTAGACAGAGACGTCCTCCCGCGCCGGGCCCGAGATGATGAGCGGCGTGCGCGCCTCGTCGATGAGCACGGAGTCGGCCTCGTCGACGATGGCGAAGTGGTGCCCGCGCTGCACCTGGAGCGCCCGGCCGGTCGACATGTTGTCGCGCAGGTAGTCGAATCCGAACTCGTTGTTCGTGCCGTAGGTGACGTCGCAGTGGTAGGCCTCGCGCCGCGTGATCGGGACCAGGTGCTCCCAGCCGGGGCGCTCCGAGGCGGGTTCACCGACGTAGAGGTAGGCGCCCTCGTGCTGCAGCACGGCGACCGAGAGGCCGAGCCGGTGGAGCGCGGGCCCGTACCACTGCGCGTCGCGGCGCGCCAGGTAGTCGTTGACCGTGACGAGGTGTGCTCCCCGGCCTGTGAGGGCGTTGGCGTAGAGCGCGAGCGTCGCGACGAGGGTCTTACCCTCCCCCGTCTTCATCTCCGCGATCGTGCCGCGGTGGAGCGCCGCGGCTCCCACGATCTGCACCGTGTAGGCGCGCTCGCCCGTGGTGCGTGCGACCACCTCGCGCGCGACAGCGAGCGCCTCCTCCAGTAGATCGTCGACGCTCTCGTCTGAGGCGAGGCGGCTCCGGAGCGTCTCCGTGCGCCCCGTGAGGTCGTCGTCGGAGAGCGCGCTCATCTCCGGGTCGCGGCTCTCGACGCGCCGTGCGAGATCGCGCAGCGGCTTGAGAGCGCGCTCGTTCGGGTCCCCGAGGATCTTCTGCAGCAGGCGTGGCATCGGTGCCCGTTCCTCGCAGCGAGCTGCGCGCCCGGGGGGCGCACACGTCTATGGTGCGGCATCGCCCCGCATTTTTCGAGTTCGCGGGGTCGCCGAGTGCGGCGGCTCGTGGAGGAACTCTCCCCCGGGGCCGCGCACGCTCGTGCACGGGGAGCTCCCGATCGCCGGGGAGCGCCGGCCGGACGAGCCCCGCGCCGGGCCGAGGACGCCTAGCTGAAGAGTGCCCCGACGGACTCCCCGGTGTGGATCCGGTGGATCGCGTCCCCGATCAGGGGGGCAATCGAGATCACGCGCGTCGACACCCGCCGGAAGGTCCCCTCCGGTACCGGCACGCTGTCGGTGAAGACGAGCTCCTCCACATCCGCCGCGTCGAGCAGCTCGACGGCGCCCTGCGTGAAGAGCGGGTGGATGCAGGCGAGGTGCACCGAGCGGGCGCCGCGCTCGCGGAGGAGCCTCGCGGCGACCGCGACCGTGCCGCCGGTGAGTATCTCATCGTCGATGACGATGCACTCGCGGTCACGGACATCGCCGATCACCCTCGAGCCGGTCGCCTGCTCGGAGTTGTCGGTGCGCCGCTTGTCGACGATCGCCAGATCGCTTCCGAGGCGGTTCGCCATCTTCGCCGCGCTCTTGGCGCCCCCGACGTCGGTGGCCACCACGACGGGGCGCTCCAGCCCGGAGGAGCGAAAGTACTCTGCGAAGAGCGGGTAGGCGGTGAGCTCGTCCAGCGGGATGTTGAAGAAGCCTTGGATCTGCCCGGCGTGGAGATCGACGGTGAGCACGCGGTCGGCCCCCGCCACCTCCAGGAAGTTCGCTATGAGGCGCGCCGAGATCGGGACGCGCGGCTGGTCCTTCTTGTCGGAGCGCCCGTAGGCGTAGTAAGGGATGACGGCGGTGATGCGCCCGGCGGAGGCGCGCTTCGCCGCGTCGATCATGATCAGAAGCTCCATCAGCCGCGTGTTCACCGGAGAGACGACCGGCTGCACGAGGAAGACGTCTCGCTCCCGGATGTTCTCGCTGAAGCTGACGAATATATTCTCGTTCGAGAACTCGAAGACGTCACAGCCGCCGAGCGGCATCTCAAGGTGCCGGCAGACGGCCTCCGCGAACGGGCGGTTGGCGTTGCCTGAAAAGACGGCGATCCCGCGATTCACCGTCCGCCTCCCCACCGTGCCATGAGCGGAACGTCGGCCCGAGCCCCGGGTCAGCCATGGTAGCACCGCCCCGCCGTTGGGACCGCCGGGCCGCCCCCCGCGTGCGGCCGCAGCCGCCGCGCCTGGGCGCCCCGCGACGGGCTACACTGGGCGTGTGCCCGGCCTCGGGACGCAGCGCGGCGGAGGGCGATGGACTTCCACTTCTCGGAGGAGGAGGAGCGCTTCCGCGGCGAGCTCCGCGACTTCCTCGCGGGACGGCTCCCTCCGGACTGGGTCGACCGCAGCTTCCTGCTCGCGCCGGACGCACCCGAGCGCGACGAGCTCGCCGGCCGGCTGGCACGCGATCTCGGCGAGCGGAGCTGGCTCGCACTCGCCTGGCCGGAGCGCTACGGCGGCGCCGGCGCCTCCTACCTGCAGCAGGCCGTCTACAGCGAGGAGATCGCCTATCACGCCGCCCCCACCAACAGCGCCGCCGGCGTCCAGTGGGTCGGCCCGGCCATCATGCGCTTCGGCGACGAGGCGCAGCGCGAGCGCTACCTCCCCGCGATCGCTCGCGGCGAGGAGAGCTGGTGCACCCTCTACTCGGAGCCCGGCGCCGGGTCGGACCTCGCGGCGCTGCAGACGCGCGCCGTCAGGGACGGCGACGAGTGGGTCATCAACGGCCAGAAGCTGTGGGCGGCCGGCGCCGGGCGCGCAGACCTCGGCTGGCTTGCGGCGCGCACCGACCCCTCCGCCCCGAAGCATCGCGGCATCTCGACCTTCGTGCTCCCGATGGACGCCCCCGGCATCGCGACGCGGCCTATCGAGGACATCACCGGCTCCAGGACCCTCCACGAGGTCTATCTGGAGAACGTGCGCATCCCAGCCGACCACCTCGTTGGTGAGGAGAACCGCGGCTGGTACCAGGTCGCTCAGACGCTCGACATGGAGCGCTCCGGCGTCGGCACGTTCGCGACGGGGCGGCGCAACGTGGAGAAGCTGGTCGAGATCGCGAAGGCACGCCGGGATCTGATCACGCAGCGCCCCGCCTCGCGCTACGAGCTCGCCGACCGCTGGATCGAGCTCGAGGTCGGCTATCAGGTCGCCTACCGCATCCCCTACCTCCAGGAGCAGGGTGCGACACCCAACCACGAGGCCTCGGTCTCGAAGCTCTTCGGCTCCGAGCTCACGCAGCGCATCGCGCAGACCGGCGTGCAGCTGCTGGGGACGGCGGGGCAACTGGCCCCCGGGCCCGGCGCGGGCGCGGAGGCGCCACTCGGGGGCTCGCTCTCGCGCAACTACCTCGCGGCGGTCGCCGCCACCATCGCCTCGGGGACGAGCGAGGTGCAGCGCGGCGTGATCGCTCGGCGAGGCCTCGGCCTTCCGCGCTAGACACCCTCCCCGGGGGCTATGCCTGCGCCTCCGCGATTGCCTGCGCGAGATGCTCGTCCTCCACGAAGGGTGCGCCCGCGGCCTCCCGGAGGGCGGCCGCCCTCCGGAGGATCTCCGCCTCGTCGCTGCCCTCCGGCGGCTCGCGCGTCCACGCCGTCAGCGTGATCAGCACGCCGCTCGGGTCCTCGAGAAAGACCAGCCGCTCGTACCCGCGGCGGATCTCCTCCGAGGCCTGCACCCCCGCCCGGGCCAGCTCGTGGTAGGCAGTGTCGAGCTCGGCCGAGGAGAGGCGCAGGCTCAGGTACTGCATCGAGCCGACGCCGAGCTGCGACTCGGCGAGCTTCATCTTGGGGTCGACTGGCCCCACGAGCAGGAGCCTGGTCCCCGAGCCCGCGTCGAGCAGCGCCTGCACCGACTCGGGGTCGTCGCGGTTGGGCTCCATGAAGAGGAGGCGCATGCCGAGCGCGCGCTCGTAGAAGGAGATCGTCTCCTCCATGTTGCGGCAGATGATCGCGGGGTAGCCGATGCCTAACACGCGCACGCCCGCCCCCGTCCTCGCCGCCCGCTCGGCGCAGCATACGCCAGCGCCGCCCGCTACCCGTCCGGGCGTCGCCGAAAGACCTGCCGCCGTCCTCCCGTGCTAGCCTGAGCCGCGGCCCGGGACGGCCGGGCGCACAGACCCGGAGCATGCCGTGCACAGACTCTATGCACTCCCGGCCGGCCCACCGGCACCCCCCCTGCTCTACGTCGCCCGCGCGTGGGCGCCCCGTGTCTCGGGCTGGCCGCTCGCCGTGCTCGCGGTGCTCGCGGGCACGGCGCTGCTCGCCGCGTCGGCGCGCATCCGCATCGAGCTCGGCTTCTCGCCGGTCCCGATCACCGGGCAGACCTTCGCGGTGCTGCTCGTCGGCGCCGTCTACGGGAGCCGGCTCGGCTCGGCGACGCTTCTGGCCTACCTGGCTGAGGGGATCGGCGGCCTCCCCGTCTTCGCCGGCGGCGCGAGTGGCTGGGCCTACTTCACAGGGCCGACCGGCGGCTACCTGGTCGGCTTCGTGGTCGCAGCCTACGCGGTCGGCTGGCTCGCCGAGCGGGGCTGGGACCGCTCGGCTGTGACGATGGCGGTCGCGATGGTGGCGGGGAACGTCCTCATCTACGTGCCGGGCGTCGCCTGGCTGATGGCGGAGCTCGACATCTCGCTCGGGCGCGCCTGGGACGTCGGCGTGCAGCCCTTCCTCTCGGGCGACGCGCGGAAGCTGGGACACCCCTCCGGCCTGCTCCCCGCGGCGTGGGCGCTCAAGGAGGGGGTGGAGCGCCGCGGTGGCTCCCCCCGCGACTAGGCGTCGGCGGCTCGACGCCGCAGGCGCCCGGCGGTAGCCTCGATCCCCGGATGCCGATGCAGAGAGCGACGACGGATCCGCGCCCCGGCGCGGTAGCGGCGGGCGGCTAGCGGGGCCGGTCGGGCCCCGCGGACGCCGCGCGCGCCCCGCCCCCGGCGGGGCGTTCTCATATGCGGCGGGGCCTCCCGCGGGTCTCTCGCCGGGACGACACGGGGAGCGAGCGATGACGGCGACGCCCGAGACAGCAGGCGAGCGCCCGGCGCGCGAGATGGCCGCCGCCTACGACCCCTCCGAGGTAGAGGAGCGCATCTACGCGGACTGGGAGCGGGGCGGCCACTTCCGCCCCTCCGGCTCGGGACGCCCGTTCACCGTCATCATGCCGCCCCCCAACCTCACGGGTGAGCTGCACATGGGGCACGCGCTCACCGTGGCGCTCGAGGACATCCTCGTGCGCTGGCACCGCATGTCGGGCGATGACACGCTCTGGCTTCCCGGCGTCGACCACGCCGCGATCGCCGTCAACACGCTGGTCGAGCGCGAGCTCGCGGAGCGGGGCATCTCACGCCACGACATCGGGCGCGAGCGTTTCCTGGAGCACGTCTGGGAGTTCGTGACCCGCTCGCGCTCCCGCATCTCGGTGCAGCACCGCCGGCTCGGTGCCTCGGCTGACTGGGAGCGCGAGCGCTTCACGATGGACCCCGGACCGCGCCGCGCCGTTCGCCAGACCTTCGTCAGCCTCTACGAGGACGGCCTCATCTACCGCGGCGAGCGCATCATCAACTGGTGCCCGGACTGCGCCACCGCGCTCTCCGACCTGGAGGTCGAGCACGCCGACGAGCCGGGGGCCTTCTGGCACGTCCGCTACCCCATCGCCGACGAGCGGGGGGAGCCCTCGGGGGAGCACCTGGTCATCGCGACGACGAGGCCGGAGACGATCCCTGCCGACACCGGCGTCGCCGTGAACCCGGACGACGAGCGCTACCGGCACCTAATCGGGATGTACGCGATCGTCCCCGCGGGTGGCCGCGTGGTGCCGATCGTCGCCGACGCCGCCGTCTCCCCCGAGGCGGGCTCCGGCGCGCTCAAGGTGACGCCCGGCCACGACCCCGTCGACTTCGAGATCGGGGAGCGCCACGGCCTCCCGATCCTCTCCATCCTGAGCGCCGACGGCCACTTGAACGATGAGGCGGGCGAGTACGCGGGCCTGGAGCGCTTCGAGGCCCGCGAGCGCGTCGTCTCGGACCTGGAGGCGCACGGGCTCGTCGAGCGCATCGAGCCCTACACCCACGCCGTCGGACACTGCCAGCGCTCCGGCACCATCGTCGAGCCCCTTGTCTCCGAGCAGTGGTTCGTGCGCGTCGGACCGCTCGCCGGTCCCGCCCTCGACGCCGTCAGGGAGGGCCGCATCCGCTTCGTCCCGCAGCGCTTCCAGCGCACCTACGAGCACTGGATGGAGAACATCCGCGATTGGACGGTGAGCCGGCAGATCTGGTGGGGCCACCGCGTCCCCGTGTGGTACTGCGACGACTGCGACCACCTGACCGTCTCCGTCGACGATCCCGACCGCTGCGGGGGTTGCGCGGGAGCCGCGATCCGTCAGGACGAGGACACGCTCGACACCTGGTTCTCGTCGGGGCTATGGCCCCACTCCACGCTCGGCTGGCCGGACGCGGACGACCCCGACCTGGCGCGCTTCTACCCGACGCAGGTCATGGAGACCGGCTACGACATCATCTTCTTCTGGGTGGCCCGCATGGTGATGCTCTCCCTCTACAACATGCGGGGGGAGATCCCCTTCGAGACGGTCTACCTGCACGGGCTGGTGCGCGCCGAGGACGGCACGAAGATGTCGAAGTCGCGCGGCAACGTCGTCGATCCGCTCGCCGTCATCGAGCGTTACGGGACCGACGCGCTGCGCTATACCGTCGTCTCCGGCTCCTCGCCCGGCAACGACCAGCGCCTCTCCGAGGAGCGCCTCGAGGCGGCGCGCAACCTGGCGAACAAGCTCTGGAACGCCTCGCGCTTCGTGCTCTCGATGATCGAGGAGGGGGACGATCTCGCGCCGCCGCGCCTGGAGTCGTCGCTGGCGCTCGAGGACCGCTGGATCCTCTCGCGCCGCGCGCGCCTCGTTCAGGCGGTCGAGGAGCTGCTTCAGAAGTTCGAGCTCGCCGAGGCGCTCCGGCATCTCCGCGACTTCTTCTGGGAGGAGTTCGCTGACTGGTACATCGAGCTCGCCAAGGTCCGCGTCCGCTCGGGCGACCGCAGCCCCCTCCCGGTGCTGGTCGACGTTCTCGACTCGCTGCTGAGGCTCTTCCACCCCTTCATGCCGTTTGTGACCGAGGAGATCTGGGGGCGGCTTGCGGCCGTGCGCCCCGATGCGGGCGGCGCGCCGATGCTCCTCGTCGCGCGCTACCCGGAGGCCCGGGCCGTGGCCGCCTTCATCGACGGGGCGGCCGAGGGCGAATTCTCTTGCGTCCGGGACTTCGTCCGCGCGATCCGGAACGTCCGCTCCGAGAAGCGCGTGGAGGCGGGCCGCTGGGTCGAGGCCTACGTCGTGGGGGCGGAGGCGACGGCCCCGGCGGAGAGGCTTCGGCCCGCCATCGAGCAGCTGGCCCGGGCCCGTCCGCTCCACGTGGTGGGCTCTGCGGAGGAGGCGCCGTCCGCTGGCGTCGTCCAGAGCGTGCTCCCGGTCGGGCGCGTCGTCCTCCCGCTCGGAGGCTTGGTCGACATCGAGGCCGAGCGCTCGCGCTTGGGCGCCCAGATCGAGCGGCTCTCGACCGAGATCGCACGCCTCGAGCAGAAGCTCGCGAACGAGCAGTTCCGCGCCCGCGCGCCCGCCCCGGTGGTCGCGAAGGAGGAGGAGCGGCTTGCGAGCGCGCGTCGCCAGAGGGCGGGCTTTCGAGGATCGCTCCAGGAGCTCTCCTGAAGGGCCGATCGGGGGGCCGGATGGGGCCCCGCGAGGGTTGAGTCCAACGTCCGCCGCTGCTAGGGTGCGACGCGCGCCGGGTCCCGAGACGCCCCCGCACGGCGGGCCCTGGCCCGCGCGTCGCGGCGGCGGGTGGCGAGGCCTCCCGGCGCGGTGGGAGCGCGCGCGTGGGTGAGTCCCTGCATTCCCTCTTCGGCGACTATCTGGCCGTCCTCCTCGGCACCGTGATCGGCTTCTTCCTCGTCTTCACCGCGCTCGTGGCGACCCGGGTGCTCGCGCCCTTCTCACCGGAGCGCGAGAAGGGCACCACGTACGAGTGCGGCATGCTGCCGCTGAGGCGCGCGAGCACCAACATCGGAGTCCGCTTCTATCTCTACGCGATCCTCTTCGTGCTCTTCGACGTCGAGGCGGTCTTCCTCTTCCCGTGGATGCTCTCCTTCGTCGAGTTGGGCGCCGCCGCGTACTACCAGATGCTGCTCTTCATCCTGGTGCTGGGTGCGGGCCTGGCCTACGCGTGGAAGAAGGGAGCCCTGCAGTGGCGATGACCCCGTCCACCGGCGCGCCGGTCGAGGCGCCGGCCGCCCCGGCCGATCCCGGGGTCGCCCCGCTCCTCCCTGCGGAGCACCCCGCGGAGGAGCTGGCGCTCACCCCAGTCGAGCACCGGCCCGGCCGGGCGCTCTACAAGACGCTGCTCCCGGGCGTGCTCCAGGTGCCGGCCGACCTGGTCCTGGCGATGGGGCGCAAGTCGTCGCTGTGGCCGATGACCTTCGGCCTCGCCTGCTGCGCCATCGAGATGATCGCGACCTACATGGCGCACTACGACCTCGACCGCTTTGGCATCGTCCCCTGGCCCTCGCCGCGGCAGTCGGACGTGATGATCGTCGCCGGCACCGTGACGAAGAAGATGGCGCCGGCCGTGAAGCTCCTGTACGAGCAGATGCCGAACCCGAAGTGGGTGATCTCGATGGGAGCTTGCGCCACCAACGGCGGTCCCTACACGCGCTATGACCGGGTTCTCCAGGGCGTGGACAAGATCGTCCCGGTCGACGTCTACGTTCCCGGCTGCCCACCCCGGCCGGAGGCGCTCATCGACGCGCTGGTCTCGCTCCAGGAGAAGATCATGGAGGAGCGGAAGGCTCTCGGCGCGTGAGCCCGGAGGAGGGCGCCCCCGACGCGGCCGCGGACGACGCCGCGCGCGACTACCTCGAGACCACCATCTGGGCGGAGGTCGACCGGGCACTCTCCGGCATCACCGCGCGACCCGTGACCGACGAGGAGGAGCGGAGCGTCATCGACCTCGTGGTGCGCGTCCCGCCGCGAGAGGTCGTCACGGCGCTCCGGGCCCTGCGGGACGCCCAGGGGATGAACTTCGACTATCTGCGCTCCCTCACCGCCGTCGACTACGAGGAGGAGGGGGTCGATGTCGTCTATCACCTCTACTCCGTTGAGACGCGGCACAACGTCACGGTGAAGTGTCGCCTCGCCGCCGATCGCTTGGTCGTCGAGAGCGCCACGTCGGTCTGGCGCGCCGCGAACTGGTACGAGCGTGAGGCCCAGGAGATGTTCGGCGTGCGCTTCGAGGGTCACCCCGACCCGCGCAACCTGCTCCTGCCCGAGGAGATGACGGACGTCTTCCCGCTGCGGAAGTCCCATCCGCTCGCCGAGATCGAGGTGCTCCAGGGCGAGGGGATCGCCTACGAGGAGGGGGAACTCTAGGTGGTGGCCAACACCCCCGAGCAGGAGTTCGAGACCCGAGAGCTCCTCATCAACATGGGGCCGCAGCACCCCTCCACCCACGGCGTCTTCCGCATGGTGCTCGGCGTCGACGGCGAGGTCGTGACCGACGTCGTCCCCTACATCGGCTACATGCACCGGGGCGCCGAGAAGCTCTGCGAGACGATGGACTTTCGCCAAGGCGTTGGCTACATGGATCGCACCGAGTACCTGGCGAACTTCAACGCCGAGCTCTCCTACGTGCTCGCCGTGGAGCGCCTGGCCGGGATCGAGGTGCCCGAGCGGGCGCAGTGGATCCGCATGATCCTCTGCGAGCTGAACCGGCTCTCGAGCCACTTCATGTTCACGGGTGCCTTCGGCACCGACGTCGGCGTCTTCGGCACCGCCTTCGTCTACTCCTTCCGCGAGCGCGAGGTGATTCTGGATCTCTTCGAGGAGATCACCGGCGACCGGCTGATGTACGCCTACTTCCGGCCGGGCGGGCTCGCCTGGGAGGTTCCGGAGAACTTCGAGACCCGGGTCCACGAGGTCCTGCTCTCCGCACGGCACGGGATCCGGGAGATGGACTCACTGCTCACCGAGAACGAGATCTTCTTGGCCCGCACGAAGGGCGTGGGAGCGATCTCCGCCGCCGACGCGGTCGACTGGGGGATGAGCGGCCCGTCGCTGCGCGCCTCGGGCGTGCCGCTCGACCTCCGGCGCGACGACCCCTATCTCTACTACCCGCAAGTGGACTTCGACGTCATCACCGGCGAGGCCGGCGATGTCTTCGACCGCTACCACGTGCGGCTTCGAGAGATGCGTGAGTCGGTGCGCATCATCGAGCAGTGCATGGAGCATCTCAGCGACGGCCCGATCCTCCCCGAGCGGCTCCCGCGCATGCTGCGCACGCCGCCCGGCGAGATCTACGAGCGCACCGAGGCGCCGCGCGGTGAGTACGGGATCTACCTGGTCTCGCGCGGAGGGAACCGCCCCTACCGGCTCAAGGTCCGCAGCGCGTGCTTCTCCAATCTGCAGGCGCTGCGCGACATGACCATCGGCCACTACGTCGCCGACGCTGTCGTGATCCTGGGCTCCATCGACATCGTGCTCTGCGAGGTCGACCGGTGAACGGCGACATCTTCGGCCTCGAGATCAACATCTGGCTCGACGCCCTGGTCCGGCTCGGCCTCGCGGTCGCGCTGATGACCGTCGTCGTGATGGCGCTCATCTACCTGGAGCGCAAGGTCATCGCGCGTTTCCAGCAGCGCCTGGGCCCGACGCGCACCGGTCCCGCCGGCATCCTGCAGTCGCCCGCCGACGCGCTCAAGCTGCTCGGCAAGGAGGATCTCCGCCCGAAGAACGCCGACCCTTGGGTCTTCGAGCTCGCGCCCTACTTCGTCTTCATCCCGATCTTCCTGGTCTTCGTGGCGATCCCCTTCGCCTTCGACTGGCAGATCCGCGTGCTCGAGCTGGGGCTGCTCTACGTCCTCGCCGTCTCCTCCATCAACATCGTCGGCTGGGTGATGGCGGGCTGGGGCTCGGACAACCG
The DNA here is from genome assembly GCA_009843585.1 of Chloroflexota bacterium. GTDB lineage: Bacteria > Chloroflexota > Dehalococcoidia > UBA2979 > UBA2979 > VYDC01. Next base: position 12,534 of record VYDC01000233.1, read on the forward strand.
CTACGCGATGCTGGGCGCGCTCCGCGCGGCGGCCCAGGGGATCTCCTACGAACTCCCGCTCGTCTTGGCGCTGGTCGCCGTCGCGATGGTGGTGAGCCTCCCGGGCGACGTCAGGGGCTCGCTCAACCTGGTCGAGATCGTCGCCGAGCAGGGGCACATCCCCTACATCGTCTGGCAACCGCTCGCCTTCGCGATCTTCTACATCGCGATGCTGGCCGAGCTGAACCGCACTCCCTTCGACATCCCGGTCGGCGAGTCGGAGGTGGTCGGCGGCCCCTTCGTCGAGTACTCGGGGATCCGGTGGTCGATGTTCTTCCTGGGCGAGTACACGGCGCTGCTGCTGCTCTCGCTGCGCGGGGCCGCCGTCTTCCTCGGGGGCTGGGCCTGGCCGCTCGGCGAGGAGGTCGCCGATCAGAACGCCGCTCTCGGCCTTCTCTATCAGTTCACCCTGACCGCGGCGAAGGCGGGCGTCCTGATCTTCACGATCTTCTGGGTGCGGGCGACGATGCCGCGGCTGCGCGTCGACCAGCTGATGGCCTTCTCGTGGAAGGTGCTGCTGCCGCTGACCTTCGCTCAGATCGCAGCCAACGGCCTGGTGCTGGTCTACGGCTGGCCCGACGTGGTCCTTCTGGCCGCGAGCGGCGGCGGTCTCGTGCTGCTGGCCGTGATCATCGACCGGGCGGTGCGGCGGCCGACGCCGCGCCCCGGGCTGCCCTCCGGCGGGCTGGAAGGCGAGGCGGTGAGATGAGGGGAATCGTCAGGTCGATGGCGACCACGCTCGGTGCGTTCGTGCGCGGCCCGGTCACGCGCGAGTACCCTGAGGGGCACCGGCCGATCCCGGAGCGCGATCGCGCCTTCCCGCTCCTGCTCTGGGACTTCGAGATCGACGAGCCCTACTGCACCGGCTGCCACGCCTGCGAGCGCGCCTGCCCGGTCGAGTGCATGACGGTGCTGATGAAGGACAACCCCGCCCACACCTCGCTCGGCGGGAACTCGAGCCGTCGCAAGATCATCGACAAGTTCTGGATCGACTACGCCCGCTGCATGCGCTGCAACATCTGTGTCGAGGTCTGCAACTTTGACGCCATCGCGATGAACAACACATGGTCCGGGCACGAGACCTCGGTCTACGACCGGGCCGACCTCGTGATGGACCTGCCGCAGCTCCTCGCGCAGCACAAGGCGGGCGCCATCGACGAGTGGGTCGCCCCGTGAGGGAGGCTGTGAGCGGGCGCGCGGTCCTCGCCGCGTCGCTCCGGGCGGGAGCCGGGGCGTGCTGAGGCGACTTCCGCTCCCCTCTCAGTTCGACCGCATCATCATCACCGGCGGGCTGGTGGCGGGAGTCGCGCTCGCTCCGCTGCTGCTCGTGCTGCTGGTACTGCTCGCCGTCGACGAGATCACGGCGCCCGAGTTCGTCTTCTGGCTGGTCGCCGCGATCGTGGTGGGGGGCGCGCTCGGGACCGTGCTCCTCCCGAACATCGTCTACGCGGCGCTCTCGCTCGTCGCGACGCTGCTCGGCGTGGCCGGCGTCTACCTCCTGCTCGGCTCGGAGTTCCTCGCGCTCGCTCAGGTGCTGATCTACGGCGGTGGCGTCGTCATCCTGCTGCTTTTCGGGCTCATGCTGACCAATGCGACCGACGACCCCGTCGTGACCGACGGCTCGCAGAAGCCCTTCGCGGCGATGGTCGGGCTCCTGCTCGCCGGCGTGATCATCGCCGCCGCCTACGACGCCACCTGGGGCGGGAGCGAGCTGGCGGCCACGAGCCTCCGCGCCTTCGGCGAGCGGCTCTTCGGCGACTTCATGGTCCCCTTCATCATCATCGCGGTCCTGCTCGACATCGCGCTCACCGGTGCCTACGTCAACGCGCGCCGCGAGCGCGCCCCCGCCGGGGATGACCAGGAGGCGTCCTCGTGATCCCGCTGGAGAACTTCCTCCTGCTCTCGGCGGCGCTCTTCGCGATCGGCTTCTACGGCGTGCTCGCGCGCCGCAGCGCGATCCTGATTCTGATGTCCGTCGAGCTGATGCTCGCCGCCGTCTCCATCAACCTGGTCGCGTTTGCGGCCTACCTGGATCCCGAAGGCCTCACCGGGATGATCTTCGCGATCTTCGTGATCACCATCGCCGCGGCCGAGGTCGGGCTCGCGCTCGGCATCGTGCTCCGCCTCTACCGTGAGCGCCAAACGGCGAACGTGGACGCGGCCGACGAGTTGAAGTGGTAGCGCCCGCGCGCTAGGGGCGGCGCCGTCGGGGCCGGGGCGACCCGGCCGCAGGGCGGACGGAAGGAGAGCGCACGTGGGGATGGAGCAGGCCTGGCTGCTTCCGGCCATCCCGGTCGCGCTCTTTGTCGTGGTCGCGCTCTTCGGTCGCTTCCTCCCGCGCGAGGGTGATTGGCTCGTCATCGCCGGCATGGCCGCCACGGTCGTCCTCGGTCTCCTGGTGATCCTCGACTTCCAGGGGTACTTCGAGGGGAGCGCCTTCGCGCCGGCCGGCGAGAACCACTACGCCTTCGAGTGGGCAGCGATCGCCGACGTGCTCGCCATCGACTTCTCGACCTACGTCGATTCCATCACCGTCGTGATGATCGCGGTCGTCACTGTCGTCGCGCTGATGGTGATGGTCTATTCCGTGGGCTATATGCACGGCGAGGCGCGCTACGGCTGGTACTTCGCGCTCCTCTCCTTCTTCACCGCCGCGATGCTGCTCCTCGTCGTCTCCGGCAACCTGCTCCAGCTCTACCTGGCCTGGGAGGCCGTCGGCCTCGCCTCCTACCTCCTGATTGGCTTCTACTGGGAGCGCCAGAGCGCCGCCGAGGCGGCGAAGAAGGCCTTCATCACCACGCGCGTCGGCGACGTGGGGCTGCTCATCGGCATCATCCTGCTCTGGCGGGCCTCCGGGACCTTCGAGATCCAGGAGATCATCGCGCTCGCGCAGTCCGGAGGCTTCGACGAGACCTATCTGACGGTGGCGATGCTCTTCCTCTTCGCCGGCGCCGCCGGCAAGAGCGCGCAGTTCCCGCTCCACGTCTGGCTCCCGGATGCGATGGAGGGCCCGACCCCGGTCTCCGCGCTGATCCACGCCGCGACGATGGTGGTCGCCGGCGTCTACCTGGTCGCGCGCATGCTCCCGGTCTTCGACACGGTGCTGGTGGCGCGCGACGTCGTGCTCTACGTCGGCCTGCTCACGGCGCTGATGGCGGCGACGATGGGGCTGGTGGCGAGCGATATCAAGCGCGTTCTCGCCTACTCCACCGTCTCGCAGCTCGGCTTCATGTTCGTCGCCCTCGGGGCGGGCTCGGTGACGGCGGCGATGTTCCACCTCTTCACGCACGCCTTCTTCAAGTCGCTGCTCTTCCTGGGCTCGGGCTCCGTCATCCACGCCACCGGGCGCCAGCATGTCGAGCAGCTCGGCGGCCTCTGGTCGAAGATGCCGGTGACCGGCTGGACCTTCCTCGTGGGCGGGCTCGCCCTCGCCGGCCTCGCCCCGCTCGCGGGCTTCTGGTCAAAGGACGAGATCCTCTACGCCGCGCTCTCCGAGGGTGGGGCCTTCGTCTACGTGACGCTCGCGGCGACGGCGGCGCTGACCGCGCTCTACACGACGCGACTCGTGCTGCTCACCTTCTTCGGGGCGCCCCGCGACTCATCGGCGCACGCGCACGCGCACGAGTCGCCGCGGATCATGACTCTCCCGCTCCTCGTGCTGGCGACGCTCTCGGTGGTGGCAGGCGTGGTCGCCTTCGACGGTGTCGGGGAGCTTCTCGGCTTCGCGGGCGGTATCGGCTACCTGGTCTTCACCGAGAAGGCCCACGCCTTCGAGTTCCATCCCGACATCGCCGGGGCGGCAACCGCCGCCTCGCTCCTCGCCGTCGCGGCCGGCCTCGTCTACTGGCGGGGAGCGGCTGAGCGCGCGGCGCGTGCGCAAGCCTGGGCCCCGGAGCTCCACCGCATGCTGGTGGAGCGCTACTACATGGACCACCTCTACCAGGCGGCCGTCGACCGGATCGTGCTCGGCCTGGCCGGCATCGTGGCCTGGGTCGACGATCACATCGTCAACCGCACCGGCGTCGACGGCGGCGCCCAGGGCATCGGCTACGCCGGCCTCCGCCTGAAGTTCCTGCAGACCGGCCGCATCCCGAACTACGCCCTCGCCATGGCGCTCGGGATCGTCACCCTGGCGTTGGTCGCGTTCGGGGCGAGCTAGCGCGCCCCCGGGGCGCGGGAGAGGACACGGTCAGCGAGGCGTGAGGCGCAATGACTGAGAACGACGGCCTGCTCCTGCTCGCGCTCCTGCTGCTGCCGCTCGGGAGTGCGCTCCTGCTCATGCTGGTGCCCTCGCGCGAGCGTTCGGCGATCATCGCCCTGACCGCCGCCTCGAGCCTGGCGATGTTCGCGGTCTCCGTCTACGTCTTCCTCTCCTACGACTACGGGAGCTCCGAGCAGTTCCAGGGCGTGCGCGCGTGGACCTGGATGGAGAACGTCGGAATCCTCGGCGAGAAGGGGATCCAGCTCAAGGTCGGCATCGACGGCATCGCCGCGGCGATGGTGCTGCTCACCGGCATCATCACCATGGCCGGCACATGGGTCTCGTGGAAGATCACCCACCGCACCAAGGACTTCTTCATCCTCCTCTACATCCTGGCGGCGGGGGTCTTCGGCACCTTCGTGATGCTCGATCTCTTCTTCTGGTTCCTCCTCTACGAGACCGCCGTGCTGCCGATGTACCTGCTCATCGCCGTCTGGGGCTCCACCCGCAAGGAGTACGGCGCGATGAAGCTGATGATGATGCTGGTCGCGGCCTCGATCCTCATCTTCGCGGGCATCTTCGCGATCTACACCGAGGCCGGGCTCGGTACATTCGACCTCGAGGCGCTCTTCTCCGCCGACTACCCGGTCTCCTTCCAGAAGCTCTTCTTCCCGGTGATCGCCATCGGCTGCGGCACCCTCGGCGGGCTCTTCCCGCTGCACTCCTGGTCCCCCGACGGGCACGCGGCGGCGCCAACCGCCGTCTCGATGCTCCACGCGGGCGTGCTGATGAAGCTCGGCGCCTTCGGCATCATCCGGCTCGGCTTCCAGGTCCTTCCCGAGGGCGCCGAGTTCTGGGCGCCGGGCCTGCTGACGCTCGGCATCGTGGCGGCGCTCTACGGCGCCGTCTCGGCGCTCCGCCAGACCGATCTCAAGCTCATGACCGGCTTCTCCTCCGTCTCGCACATGGGCTACGTCTTCGTCGGGCTGGGCACCTTCAACGCCATAGGCATCACCGGCTCGGTGCTGCAGATGTTCGCGCACGGGGTGATGACGGCCCTCTTCTTCCTCCTCATCGGCGCGATGTACGACCAGTCCCACGACCGCGAGATCCCGCACTTCTCCGGGATGGCGAAGCAGATGCCGGTGTGGGCGGCCTTCTTCGTCATCGCGGGCCTCGCCTCGCTCGGGCTGCCCGGCCTCTCCGGCTTCGTCGCCGAGCTTCACATCTTCATCGGCGCCTTCCGCGCCTACCCGCTCGTCGGCGGGCTCGCCGTGCTCACCGCCGCCATCACCGCGACCTACCTGCTCCGGATGTTCGCGCAGTCCTTCTTCGGCGAGATGCACCCGGCGTGGAGCGGGATGCGTGAGATGACCTGGCCCGAGCGCGCCGGTTCGGCGGTGCTCGCCGGCTCGATCCTCTGGCTCGGGCTCTGGCCCTCGCCCTGGATCGACCGCATCGCGGCCACCGTCGAGGGCCTGCAGGGAGTCGCGCTGTGAACCCCGCCCTCGACTACGAGTACGCGCTCCTCCTCCCCGAGCTGATCCTGGCCGGAACGGCGGCGCTCGTGCTCTTCGCCGACGCCTTCCGCAGAGAGTTCGGCGTGAGCCGACGCCTCCTGCCGTGGCTGGCGGTCGCGGGCGCCGTCGTGGCGGGACTCGTCTCGCTCACCTACGCAGGCCGTTCCGAGAACTTCTCCGAGCTCCTCACCGTCGACGACTTCACGACCTTCTTCCGCGTCCTCTTCGCCGCGATCCTGGTCGTGCTCGTGCTCGGCTCGCACGAGTTCGTGGAGCGCCACGTCCGCCACGTCGGCGAGTTCTACGCGCTGCTGCTTCTCGCGACCGTGGGTGCCATCTTCATGTCGGCGGCGCGCGAGCTGATCACTGCCTACATCGCCATCGAGCTCCTCTCCTTCTCGCTCTACGTCGCCGTCTCGCTCACGCTTGCCGACCGCCGGTCGGGGGAGGCGAGCCTGAAGTACGTGCTGCTCGGCGGCGTCGCCTCGGCGATGCTGCTCTACGGGCTCTCCCTCCTCTACGGCGTCGCCGGGTCGACCTACTACGCGGAGATCGCCGAGGCCTTCTCATCGGGCACGGCGGCGTTCGAGTGGGCGCTGGTCCTCGGCTTGGCGCTCGTCATCGGCGGCCTCGGTTTCAAGGCCTCCGCGGTCCCCTTCCACATGTGGACTCCCGACGCCTATGAGGGCGCCCCGCTCCCCATCACCGCCTTCCTCTCCGCGACATCGAAGGCGGCGATCGTGGCGCTGCTGCTCCGGGTCTTTGGGGGCCCCCTGCTCCCCGCGATCGACGAGTGGCAGTGGATGGTGGCGGCGCTCGCTGTGCTGACGATGGCCTTCGGAAACCTGATCGCGCTCCAGCAGAGCAACATCAAGCGCCTTCTCGCCTACTCCTCGATCGGCCAGGTCGGCTACATGCTGATGGCGGTCACGGCCGTCTCCGCAGAGACCTCGAGCGCGCTCTTGCTCCACATCGCCGGCTACCTCGTGACGAACCTGGCCGTCTTCGTCGTCGTGATCGCCGTCCACAACCGCACGGGCGATGAGCGCATCGTCGGGTTCCGCGGGCTGGCCGAGACCCAGCCCTTCCTGGCACTGGTGCTCACGGCGGGCCTCTTCTCGCTCGCCGGCATGCCGCTCCTCGCCGGCTTCGCGACGAAGTTCTTCCTCTTCCAGGCCGTCGCCAGCGAGGGCTTCCTCTGGCTCTCGGTCGTCGCCGTCATCGCCAGCACGGTCTCTCTCTACTACTACCTGCAGGTCATCCGGCAGATGTACCTCTACCCGCCGGACGCGGACGCGGAGCGCTGGCGGCCCTCGGTCACGGGTCTGGTCACGACCGGCGGCCTGCTCGCGGGCATGGTCTTCATCGGCCTCTACGCTGGCCCCGTCTTCGAGCTCGCCGACCAGGCGGCCACGGCGCTCTTCGCGTAGCCGACGGGGCCCGGGCGGCTGGGGTACACTGCCGCAACGAGGAGGCGCACGGGATGAGCCGACGACTGCTCGCAGGCACCCTGGCCGGCGCGGCCGGGGCGTTCCTGCCCGCGGTCGCCGCCGCGCAGGAGAGTCGCGCGCTCGACGCGGGCGATGGTGCGGGCGGCGCCGTGATCCTCACCGCGGTCGGCATCCTCGCCCTCTTCGCGGCGGCGGGCGTCGGCTATCTCTATCTACGGGCGAACGGTCTGGAGTGGGACTTCCAGCGGAAGGAGCTGCCTCCGGAGCCGGGCTCCGGCGGACACCACGAGGCCTGAGGCAACGGGGAAGGAGCGGCGCATGCTAGCGGTCGGCGACAGGATGCCCGAGTTCAAGCTGCGGCATCGCGACGGCGACATGACGAACGAGGACTTCGCGGGGTCTCCCGCGGTGATCGCGTTCTACGCCGTCGCATTCACCGGAGGCTGAGAGCGTGAGATGAAGGCCTTCCAGGCACTCCTCGGGGAGTTCCAGGAGGCCGGCGCCCGCGTCGTGGGTGTCAGCTCGGATCACGCACCGGCCAACGGCGTCTTCCAGGATCAGTGCGAGCTGGAGTTCCCGCTGCTCGCCGACTGGCCGCGCTACCGAACGCTCGATGCCTTCGGCGTCCGCGACGAACGGTTGCCGATCGCGCAGCGCGTGACGTTCATCTTCGATGGGGAGGGCGTCTGCCGCTACGTGCTGCAGGATCTCGACGAGGTGGAGTACCACGCCTCGGAGGCGCTCAGCTCGGTGAAGGAGATGGCTGCGGGCAGCTAGGAGCCCGCTCCGGGGCCTTACGGCTCAGAAGAGCTCGGCATCCGGGCCGAACCACTCGAAGATCAGGCGATTCAGGGAGCCGTCCTCCCGCATGGAGGCGAGCGCCTGCTCGATCCTCTCTCTGAGTTCGCCCGCGCCCTCGCGCAGGCCGAGGCCGATGCCTCTGTCCAGCGTCACGCTGGGCCCGACGACCGCCAGCGCGCCTGCGCTGGCCGCGATGCTCTCACGTGCGAAGCCGAGATCGACCAGCGCGGCATCCGCCTCGCCCCCGAGCACGGCCTCGAGCAGGCCGGCGGGAGAATCGTACTCCCGGAACTCCGCGCCGGCCTCGGCCAGGTAGTCGGAGTGGACCGTCGCGGCCTGCGCCGCGACGGTGCCGTCGATCACGTCGTCGCCTGAGCCGGCCGGCGCCAGATAGACCGACGGGGCCGGGGGCAGGTACGGCCCCGCGAAGTCGATCACCCGGTCGCGCTCCTCGGTGATGCTCATCCCGGCCAGGATCGCGTCGATCTCGCCCTCGACGAGCGAGGGGATCAGGCCCTCCCAGTCGGTGATCACCCACACGCAGTCGAGGTCGGCCCGGCGGCAGAGCTCGTCGCCCAGCTCTCTCTCGAAGCCCGTGACCTCGCCGCTCTCGTCGAGGAAGTTGAAGGGAGGGTAGTTGCCGTCGGTGCCGATGCGGAGGTCACCGGCGCTGCCGGTACAGGCCAGCGGCGCCGCCGAGAGCAGGGCGAGGGCGAGGATCGCCGTCGCGGCGAGCCATCCGGCCGCGCTCGAGGTGACGCCCCGCGGCGACCGGCCGCCGCGCGCTGCCTCGCCTGAGGACGTCTCCGCGGGCGCGTGACCCGACATGCGAGGCCTCCTGACGGCTCCCGCGGGGCGCGGGATGGACGCCGGGCGCGGCGCGTGGAGCGTTCGCGAGCCTCGGCGCGCCTACTCGGCCTGCACCGGGAAGGCGCGCGTCGCCTCCTCGATTTCCTGGGCGCGCTTCTCGAGCAGACCCAGCCGCTCGCGCAGCTCCTCGTGCATCTCGGAGAGCTGCTGGCTCTTGTGCTCCACGATCTCGAGCTGGCGCCGGGTGGCGTCTATCACGAGTTGGACGCGCTCGCGGCGCGCCGGGAGCTCACGGTCGGGGCGGAACGTCGCGCGGATCTGCGCGCGCAGCTGCTCGGCGTCCACCATCTCCTTGATCTCGGCGAGGCTCAGGCCGAGCAGCTCCTGAAGCTTCTTGATCAGGCCGACCCGCTCGATGTCGTTCTCGGAGTAGAGGCGAAACCCCCCCTCCAGCCGTGCTGTGGGGGTGATGAGGCCGCGCTCCTCGTAGAAGCGTAGCGTGCGCTGCGTGACGCCCGTGCGCTCGGCGACTTCGCCGATCTGGTAACGCCGGCCCTCGTCGTCCACGTGGCCTCCCCGGCCGGCTCCGCCCGTCGGCGTGGCCGGGGAAATCGTAGGGAGCGCCGATCCTGGCCGTCAAGGAAGGGCGCGCCCCGTGCCCTGGGTGCCGCGCGGGACGGGGGGTCAGTCGTCGTCGTCCTCACCGCCGCTCCAGCCGGGAAGCCCCGGCAGCAGTGCGTCCGCCCGCCCGCGCTCCCGCTCGGGAGGCGGGGGGACCGATGCGACCGCGAGGACCGCCTCCTCCGTCCGTCCCGAGGCGACGATGAGTATCGGTGCGCCCGAGTCTCGCCACGCCGCGAGTGTCCCGGGCTCGATCACGCTGCTGTCGTCTCGCGCGTCGATGGCAAGCGGGGCGCGGAGCAGCGCGGAGCGCCGCCGCATCGTCGCGAGGGCGCGCGCCGAGAGGCGGCCCCCCTCGGTCGTCACGGGCGGCGGCTCGATCAGGGCGGCGTCGGGCTCGAGCATGGCGATCGCCCGCACGCTCGCCTCGTCGACCTCCTCGCCGAGTTGGGGAACCCGTCCCAGATGCGGGCTCGCGACCGCGGCCGCCTCGGTGAGCCGGTCGTCGAAGACGAGGAAATCGATCCCCGCCTCGACAAGAGCATCCGCATCGTCCCCGGTCGCGCCCGCCAGCACGCAACCGACGGGGCGGGCGCCCGCGGCGGAGACGACCCGCGCCGCGCCATCGGTCGGCCCGGCGTAGAGGAGGGCTCCGGCCCCGGCCCCGACGGCCGCCTGGGCCTCCGCCTCGCCGTCGACCAGCGCCACGCCCACGATGGCGGGCTGAGCGGGCTCGGCCTCCCGGCCGAAGCCGATCGCCTGCGGGCGCGGCCGGGCCGTCCTGCGCACGAGCTCTCGCAGCCTGCTCATGATCGCTCCCGGTAGGCGGATCCGTCCGGGCGGGGGACGCGCGTGATGGAGCCGGCGGGGGGACTCGAACCCTCGGCCTGCTGTTTACGAAACAGCTGCTCTGCCACTGAGCTACGCCGGCGCGCCCCCAATGCTATCACCAGATGCGGGCGACCCCGAGCGGCGCTCGCCCGGCACCCGGACCGTGACGGGAGCCCCTGGCACCCGGCGGTGATGCGCCCGGCCTCGGACCCGCCTGACGCCGACGGTCGTCTGCATCGACCTTGTTCCCGCCCGGGGCTCCTAGAGATCCCGTCTGCGGAAGACGGTGAAGGCGGCCGTGACGCCGAGCGTGCAGACGAGCCCGTAGGTGGCCAGCACCACGCCCGCTCGCCACGCCGTCGTCTCGCCGCGGAAGGTTGCGGCGAGATCGGTGAGGACGCCCCAGCCGCTCAGCCAGGAGAGGCCGACGACGTAGAGAGCGCCGCCCAGCAGGGCGGACGCGGCGAGCGCTATCAGCGCGGCGAAGTACGAGTTGTGCAGGAGCGTGGAGAGTGCGATCGCCACCGCCAGCACCGAGAGCAGCACGGAGATCACCATCAGCGATCCGCTAATCACGCCCGCCGTCGACGTGTCGGGCTCGGAGGAGTAGCGGAGGATGAGGTGTGAGAAGGGGGCCATCACCGCTGCGAGCACGACGACGGCCGTTGCCAGGCGCGAGGTCACCTTGGCCGCGACGTATTCGGTGCGCGTCACCGAGCGGGCGAGGATCGAGTCGGAGGCGATCGCCGACTCGCCGGAGACGGAGGTGCCGCCGACGACGGCGATGGCAAGCGCCGACACCGGCGCGAGGATCAGCGCGACGTAGACGGCGAGCGTCTCCGACGCCTTCTCCTCTTGGCTCGCCGCGACGGCGACGAAGAAGAGCGCCGCGAGCACGAGCAGCGCGGTCCAGATCCGCAGCAGCCACGAGTACGCGAGCTGGACGACGTCGTAGCGCAGGATGGCGAGGTAGGCCTGCACGGGGGATCCTCTCCCGTTCCTCTCGTCGCGTCGTGCTCAGCGAGCCCGGAAGCCGCAGCGGCTGCTCATCCGGTCTCGACCGAGAGGGGCCGATCGGCCTCCGGCGGCCGGTCGGCGGTGAGAGGGGGGAGCGCCTCCCCGTCGCGGTCGGGGCCCTCCTGCGAGGCCGACCACGCCGCGAGACGCTGGATGCCGCGCGAGCGGTCCTCCTCCAGGCGGTCGAGGAAGGCGTCCTCGATTTCGTCCGCCCCGGTGTTGAGGTGGAGGAGCTCGACGCCCGTCCTGGCGATGAGCTGAAGTACGCGCCCGACGTACTCCTCGAGCGGGTGCGTCCCGAGGAAGGTGATGCGGAACTCGTTCCCCATCCGCTGCCAGCTGAGCGAGGAGTATTCGTCGAGCGTCGGCACCTGCTCGGCGAAAGCCGCGATGTCGCCGTCGAGCTCGAGCGAGATCGTCCCCTGCCGGGCCAGGCGCCGCATCTCCGACATCGGCCCGGTGTAGATGAGGCGGCCCTCCGAGATGATGCCGACGTCGGTGCAGACGCGCTCCACATCGCCCAGGATGTGCGTCGCGATGATGATGGTGCGATCGCGCCCGGCGATCTGGCGGATCGACTCGATGATCTGCTTGCGCCCGGAGGGGTCGAGACCCGAGGTCGGCTCGTCCAGGATGAGCAGCTCGGGGTCGTTCATGAGCGCGGCGGCGATGCCCACGCGGGTGAGCATCCCGGTCGAGAAGCCCTCGAGTCGCTGCGAGGCGGCGCTCGTGAGGTCGACCGCCTGCAGCAGTCGGGCGAGCTGGATCTTCGCGCGCTCGCGCGGCATTCCCAGGATGCTGCCGACGAACTCCAGGTAGCCTATCGGCGTCAGGTGGCGCGGGAAGGTCGGGTTGGTGGGCAGGAAGCCGATGCGGCGCCTGAGGTCGGCTCGCTCGGGCGTCATCGTCTCCCCGAGCACGGAGAGGCGACCGGCGGTCGGGCGCTGCAGCCCCAGCAGCAGGCGGAAGGTCGTCGACTTGCCCGCCCCGTTGGGGCCGACCAGCCCGTACACCGTTCCCTTCTCCACGCGCATGCTGAGCGCGTTGAGCGCTATGTAGCGCTTCTGGTAGATCTTCGTGAGGTCGGTGGTCTCCACGACCGCCACAGGACGCCTCCTGGCTCTCGGCACGGGTGGTGGGGATCTTAGCAGCGTCGGCACCGGGCTCCAGCGACCGCCCGCTTTCGTGCGCCCCGGTACACTTCGGCCCATGCAGCGCGTGCTCCTGGTATCCGACAGCGCCGTCCACGTCGCCGTGGCGGAGAGCGTGCTCCGCGGCGAGGGCCTCCTGCTGCGCCATGAGACCTCGCTCCCGCAGGGGCTCGCGCTCTCCCGCGAGTGGCGCCCGGCGCTCCTGATACTCGACCTCGCAGTGCCTCTAGAGCGGGACGGCCAGCACGCCGAGCCGGCCGTCGCCGGCCGCGTGGTCGGCCGCGTCGCGGCGCACGCACCGCGCCGGGCACGCCTCACCGCGGGGGGACTCGGGGCGGTGCTGCGCGATCTGGCGATCGACGGGCAGACGCGCGTGCTCGCGATCGCCCAGCCGGAGCAGGTGGGGCTGCTCCGGCCCGACGCCGAGCTGGACGACTTCGTGCTCGCCCCGCTCGA
>VYDC01000156.1 GCA_009843585.1 Chloroflexota bacterium
GGACGTCGGCGAGCGCGGAGAGCAGCACGTACAGCTCGGTGGAGGAGGCGGAGTCGCCGTCGATCTCGCCGTAGAGCTGCTCGAAGGTGAGGCTCGCGTAGAGCGACATCGCGCGATGCTGGCCGAAGCGCTCGGCGAGGAAGCCGCGCAGGATCAGGAAGCCCTTGGTGTGCACGGCGCCGGCCATGTCCGTCTCGCGGTCGACGTGCACGATCGTGCCGCGGCCGGCGGAGACGACGCAGCTGATGCGCGAGGGCCGGCCGAAGCGGATGTCCCCGAGATCGTAGACGGAGAGGGCGTTGATCTGGCCGACGCGGTGCCCCTCCACGTCGAGGAAGATCGTCCCGTCGTCGATGAGCTCCTGGATGCGGTCCCGGGCGAGCGCCGAGCGGTACTCCCGCTCCTCGAGCGCGCGCTGGACGTGCGTCGCCTCCACCCTCCCTGAGCCGCTCTGCCCGGCCCAGTAGTGCGACTGCCTCAGCAGGTCGTCGAGCGCGCCCAAGTTCGCGGAGAGCCGGCGCTGGTGCTCCACCGCGCGCGAGGAGTGCTCGACGAGCCGCGCCACGGCGTCCGCGCCGAAGTCCAGGAGGCTCTCCCGCTCCGACTGTCCCCGGACGAAGGCGGCGAGCCCGCGCACGTTCTCGGCGGAGCGGGGGACGTCCACCTCGAAGTCGGCCTTGACGCGGAAGAGCGAGCGGAAGTCGGGATCGACGCGGTGCAGCAGGTGGTAGAGCTGCGACTCGCCGACGATCACGACCTTCACGTCGAGCGGGATCGGCTCCGGGCGCAGCGCGCTGGTCGGCGCCGGGCTGTAGAGCGCGCCGGGGTTCTCTATGGCGAGCGATCCCGCAAGGAGCGCGCGCTTGAGACCGTTGTAGGCGTGCTGATGCTGCAGGAGGTCCCGGAGCCGAACCACGACGAAGCCCCCGTTGGCGCGCGCGACGGCGCCGGCCTTGATCTGCGTGTGATCGGTGACGAGCGACCCGAGCTGACCCATGTACTCGACGCGGCCGAGCAGGTTGTCGTAGGTGGGGTGCTGCAGCGCGATCACCGGGGCGCCGCCCTCCGGGTCGTTGCTGACGAGGACGTTCACGCGGTAGCGCTCCAGCGGATCGCGGGCGGGCCCGGCCGCCGGGGCTCCCTCGCCCGGGGCCGGCTGGCGCAGGCGGTTCGTCTCGGACAGGAGGTCGGAGCGCGCGTCGTCGACGAAGCGGCGAATCTCGTCGTCGTCGCCCCACGCCTGCAGCAGCGACTCGAAGAGGTGATCGACGGCGAAGCGCGCCACGCGCTCGTCGACCCCCTGCGCGGACTCGAGCGCCTCGCGGCGGAGCGCCCGCAGCTCCAGCGTGAGGTCGCGGAGGCGCTCCTCCAGCTCGCTCCCGGCCCGGTCGATGCGGTCGCGCTCGGCCGCCGAGAGGCGATCGAGATCCTCCGACGCTATGGGCCTGCCGTCGGCGAGGGGGGCGGTCGCGACGCCGCTCGGCGTGACCGTCAGGGCGAAGCCGAGCGACTCGGCCATCTCGCGCATGCGATCGAGCAGCGCGGATCGGCGGCGCTCGAGCTGCTGCGCGACGTCCTGCTGCTGGCGCGCGTACGAGTCGGACTCGAACGCCTGCCGCAGTTCGTCGATCGCCGTCGTGATCGTCGCGTCGACGGCGGTGGCGAAGGCCCGCCCCCGACCCGCCGGCAGGGCGATCCCGACCGGGCGGTCGGGGTCGGCGAAGTTGCGCACGTAGATCCAGTCGGGGGGAGCCGGCCTGAGCGACGCGTGACGCCTGAGCAGCGCCTCGACGACGCTCTGCTTGCCGAGGCCGTCCGGGCCCGCCGCGTAGAGGTTGTAGCCCGAGCCCTCCATGCCGAGGGCGAACTCGATGGCGCGGACGGCCCGCTCCTGGCCGAAGACCGCCTCGAGCGGATGGAGCTCGCCGGTGTGCGCGAAGCCGAGCTCCCCGGGCTCGAGCCGCGCCGTCACCTCCCCGGCGGAGAGGCGGAGCCGGGCCCGTGCCCCGTCGGAGTCTCCGCTGTCGGGCACCGGCGTCCCTCTCCAGCCGCCGGGGCGGCCCGCCGACGGACGGCGTGCGCTAGCCGGCCTGCGGCACCAGCGCCGTGGCGCTCGCGATCTCGCGCGGATCCGGGACGGGATCGCGGGCGAGGATGTCGCGGGCGATCTCGGCGCTCCGGCCGCCCAGCAGCGGACCGGCGATCGAGACGAACTTGGCGGCGACGTCCTGGTCGCTGAGCCCGTTCTCCGGATCGCCGGCGGGGTGGTCGACGCGGCGCTCCAGCGTGCGCCCGTCTGCGGTCGCGACGCTCACGACCGACGGCCAGGCGCGCGGGTAGAGAGCATCGAGCTCGGGATCCACCGAGAACGAGATGCGATCGGCGAGCTCAAGCACCGCCCGGTCGGCGATCGCCTCCTCCGAGAAGCGGTGCGGCGCGAGATCGCCGTAGGTGAGCGCGCTCGCCACGCAGTAGGGAAGCGAGAACTTGGCGGCGTACGGCGTGGTGGGCTCCATCCCCTCGAGCAGACCCAGGGCCTGCCCGTAGAGCCGGACGGAGACGCGCTCCACCTCGGCCGGGCGGAGCCCCTGCTCCTCCCTGAGGGCGAGGGCCGCGTCGACGGCGGGGTGCGTGTGGCGGCAGGAGGCGTGCACCTTGAAGGAGACCCCGCCGATACGCCACGACGCCATCTCCGGGCCGAGCCCTGAGACGATCGCCCCCGGATCGCCGTCCGGCGCCATCGCGGCGAAGAGCCCCTTCGGGCCCTCGAGGATCCGCGTGGCGGCCGTGAAGCCGGTCGCGGCCAGCAGCGCCGCCAGGACGCCGTCGTGCGCCGCCTTCGCGGGATGCAGCTGCTTCGACATGGCGCCGTCCGAGAGGAACTCCCACAGGCCCGCCGTCATCGTGCCGGCCGACCCGAGCGCCATCAGCGTCGCGTGCGAGTCGAGCTGCTGCAGGCGGCTCGCGGCGGAGGCGGCGCCCAGCGTCCCGGCGGTCCCGGTCATGTGCCAGTGCTCGTAGTGCTCGGGTCCCAGCGCCTCGCCGACGCGGATCATCGCCTCGTAGCCTATGGCGATCGCGTCGAGCAGCTCCTCGCCCGAGGCCCCCTCGCGCTCACCGACCGCGAGCGCCGCCGCGATCACCGGGGCGCCGGGATGCGAGATGGAGGCGCGATCGAGGTCGTCCATCTCGAGCACGTGCGAGGCGGCGGCGTTCGCGAGCGCCGCGAGCGGGGCGGAGCTCCGCCGGCCGCTCGCGAGCACGGTCGCCTGCGGCGCGCCGCCGAGCTCCTCGACGACGGCCTGCGCGATGCGCGGGGGCGCCAGCTCCCCGCCGGCGAGGGCCGAGCCGAGCCAGTCGAGCAGATAGCGCCGGGCGGTGCGGCGGACGTCCGCGGGGACCGAGGCCCCGGCCACGAAC
>VYDC01000022.1 GCA_009843585.1 Chloroflexota bacterium
CCTCGCGCAGCTGCTCGTGACCGACGATCCGGCGGAGGCCGAGCGAGCGCGGCGGGCCGGCCGGGTCACGCTCGCCGGAAGCCCGGAGCAGCTGCGCGAGGTGGTCGGGCGCTACCGCGAGATCGGGCTCGACGAGCTGATCATCGCCGCGTACGACACCGCCAGCTACGGCGCGATCGCGCTCGACGCGCTCGATCGCTTCATCGAGGAGGTCGCGCCGCCGTACCGGGAGTAGCGGGAAGGCGCGACGCGGGCGGGGAGCCGACGATGCCGATGTTCGCGACCGGCGACGTGCGCCTCCACTACACGGACGCGGGCACCGGGGATCCCGCGCTCCTCTTCATCCACGGCTGGTCCTCCAGCGCGCGCCACTGGGAGCCGCAGGCGCGCCACTTCCGCCGCGCCCACCGCGTGCTGCGGATCGACCTGCGCGGCCACGGCCGCTCGCCGGCTCCCGACCTCCCGGTCTCCGGCTACTCGATCCCCCGTCACGCCGAGGATCTCGCCGCACTGCTACGCGAGCTCGGGCTCTCCGCCGTCGTCGCTGTCGGCCATTCGAGCGGAGGATGGGTGGCGCTCGAGCTCGCGGCGCGCTTCCCCGAGCTCGTGCAGGCCGTCGTCGTCGTCGATTCGGGCTTCGACCCGGCGGTGCCTCCGGGGGAGCTGGAGGACCATCCGATCCTCCGGCATCTCCGGCGCGGCGCCTTCCCCGAACAGATCGCCCGCTCCTACCGCGGGATGTTCCGGGACTTCTCCGATCCGGCGCTGCGCGAGCGCACCGCCGCCGAGGCCGCCCGGACATCGCCGCTCGCCTCGGAGCGCACGGTCCGGGCGAACCTGAGCACGGACCGCGCCAGGGCGGCGCGGTCCGTCCGCCAGCCGGTGCTCTGCGTCTACGCCTCGAACACGCCCCGCAGCGCCCGGGAGATCCGCGCCCTCATGCCGCACGCGCAGTTCGCGCAGGTCGTGGGAGCCGGCCATTTCCTGCAGCTCGAGGTACCCCGGCAGCTCAACGCGATGATCCGGCGCTTCCTCCAGCTGCTGCCGCGCGAGCAGGAGGGGGTCTAGCGTGCCGGCCCGCCAGAGGGGCTCGGCCGTTCCCCTGCACCACGTCGATGAGGGATCGGGCGATCCGGTCCTGCTCTTCATCCACGGCTGGCTGCGCTCGACCGCCGACTGGTCGAAGCAGGCGCGAGCCTTCCGGAGCCGGCACCGCGTGATCCGCGTCGACCTCCGTGGCCACGGCCGCTCGCCCGCTCCCCCAGGCGGCTACGCCCGCCGCCAGCTCGCCGCCGACGTGGTCGCTCTCATGGACGAGCTCGACCTCTCCCGGGTCGTGCTGGTGGGCCACTCGATGGGCTGCGGCGTCGCCCTCGACGTCGCGGGCGCCGCGCCCCGACGCGTGTGCGCACTCGCGCTCGTCGACGGGGTCGGCCCCCGGGAGCCGATGACGCGAGCGGAGATCGAGGCGCATCCGTTCGTGAGCGCCGTCTCCGGGCCGGACTACCGCGAGCGCGTCGTGGAGCTCGCGGGCGGGGGGATCGCCTTCACCCCGCGGAGCGATCCCCGGCTCGTCCGCCGCATTCCCCGCGAGAGCGTCCGGACCCCGCAGCACGTCGCCCTCCGTTCCCTGCGCGGCGCCGTGCTGGCGAACCGCTCGGCGGCGTGGGGGAGGCTCCGCAAGCCGATCCTCTGCGTCGCGTCGAGCAACGTGCGGATCAGCGCCGCGCAGGTGCGGGAGGTCCTGCCGGATGCCGAGTTCGGCCAGGTGGTCGGCTCCGGGCACTGGGTGCAGCTGGAGGCCGCACCGCAGCTGCACGCGATGCTCCGCTCGTTCCTCGAGGGCCTGCGGGAGCGCTGCGCCTGAGCAGGGACGCCTCCGAGTCCTACGTGCAGGCGCGGCGCACGATCCCGTACATCAGCCTGCACCCCTGCGCGAGGTTCTCCACGGTGATGAACTCGTCGTGGGCGTGGAACCCGCGCCGCTCCTCCTCGGAGAGGAGCGCCGGGATCATCCCGTACGCCGCGACGCCGCGCGGCCTGAGGAAGCGGTTGTCGGTCCCGTAGGCGGAGGTGGTGAGGGCGACGACGGCGCCCGGTACCTCCGCCGCAACCGTCTCGCGAATCGCATCCATGAGCGCCGTCTCCGACGGCGCGATCGCCATGGGAAGCCTCGGGCCCCGCCGGTTCAGCTCGACGCGGATCCGATCGTCGTCGATGCGCTCCTCGACGGCCGCGATCCACTGCTCGGGCGTCGTGCCGGGCAGCAGGCGGCAGTCGAGGGTCGCCTCCGCGGTCGCGGGAATCATGTTGCTCTTCAGGCCCGCGGAGATCAGCGTGACGTTGAGCGTGTTGGTGAAGAGGGCGAGACGCTCCGGATCGGAGGCGACCGCGATGCGCAGCGCCTCCTCGCGCGCAAGCGGTGGCAGCAATCCAGCCTCGCTCAGCCGTTCCACGTAGGCGCGCGCCGGCGCCGTCAACGTCAGGCCCCGCTCCCAGTCCGCGAGCCGGGCAAGCGCTCGGATCAGGTGCAGCGCCGCGTTGTCCTCGTGCGGCTGGCTCGCGTGGCCGGCGCGGCCCCTGGCCAGCAGCCGCAGCTCGCACATCTCCTTCTCTGCGACGGCGACCGAGAAGAGCGGCGGCTCCCCGTCGGGGCCGCCCGGCTCGCCGACCGCTCCCTCGTTCAGCTCGAACTCGACGTCGACGAGTTCCGGGTGATGCTCGCAGAGCCATGCCATCCCGACGTCCGAGCCCACCTCCTCGTCGGGGAGCGCGCAGAAGACGAGGTCACGGCGAAGGGGCAGCTCCTGCCGGCGGGCCAGCAGCACCGCCAGCAGCTGCATCACGCCGCAGCCCTTCATGTCGACGGCGCCGCGGCCGTAGATGCGATCGCCGACGAGTGCGGCACCGAAGGGGGGATGGCTCCAGTGCTCCTCCTCGACGGGGACGACGTCGGTGTGGTTGGCGAGCATCAGCGGGCGCGCGCTGCCGTCGCCGGCGAGGCGCGCGATCAGGATCTCCCGGCCGGGGGACGGCTCCAGGTACTCGCAGGGGATCCCCTCGCGCGCCAGGATGCCGCCGAGGAACCGCGCCGCGGCGCCCTCGTTCCCCGGGGGGTTGCGCGTGTCGATTCGCAGGTAGCGACGGAGGATCTCCACCGCCTCGCTCGCGACGTCGTCCCAGTCGATCGCGCCCGTCGCAGCCATCCCGCCCCCGTCGTCCCGCTGCTGCGGCGATGATGCCACGGTCCGCGGCTACCTGCGCCGCGCCGAGAGGCCGCTCCGCCGGCGCCTGACCCCGGGATATCCTCGACCCGGCAGGAGCGGGAGGGACACCATGGAGCAGCGGGACTTCGGAGACCTCGGAGCGGTCTCCGCGCTCACCATCGGCGGGGGAGGGATCGGGCAGGTC
>VYDC01000096.1:0-17437 GCA_009843585.1 Chloroflexota bacterium
GGGCTCTGGCGACTGGCTCGTACCAGCTCTGCGGGCGCGCGGTGCGCGAGACCCTCAGGCAGCCAGGCGTGGAGGTCAGCAATCTCTTCATCCCGCTCTTCTTCTTCTTCGTCACGGTCGGCGCCATCAGCAACATCGCCGGGCCGGCCTTCGGCGTGGAGAACTACGAGGGCTTCCAGCTCCCGGTCGCCGTCCTGCAGTGCGTGGCCGGCGCGGCCTCGGTCTCGGGGATCGCGATCGTCAAGGACATCGAGAGCGGCTACTTCGACAAGCTGCTGCTGACGCCCAGCCCAAGGCTGGCGATCGTGCTGGGCCGGCTCTTCGCCGACGCCATCCGGGCCATCGCCTTCACCGCGGTGATCCTCGTCGTGGTCTCGCTCGTCGGCGCGGGGATGGAGGCGGGAGCGCTCGGGTACCTCGCGATCCTCGCGCTCGCGGGGCTGTTCGGGGCGGCCTACTCCGGCATCGGCGCGACGATCGCGCTGCGCACGGGCAACGCACAGGCGGCCCAGGCCGGCTTCCTGGTCTTCTTCCCGCTGCTCTTCCTCTCGCCGGCCTTCGCGCCCAAGGAGGTCTTCGACCCCTGGATGGAGTTCCTCGCCTCGATCAACCCCGTCACCTATCTGCTCGAGGGCATGCGGGCGCTGGTCCTCGACGGCTGGGAGTGGGACAACCTGGCGGGCGCGCTCGGCGCCGTGGTCGGCCTCGGCATAGTCACGATCGCGCTCTCGCTCTGGTCGCTGGGGGCGCGCACGCGCTAGCCCATTCCCGGTAGCCGTCAGCTCGCCGCCTGCTCCCGGGATCTCGCCGGCGCCCCTCGCAGAGGCCGGAGCCTTCGCCGTGCACCGAGGGGGTCCCGGGTATCACGTGATCGGGCGCGGCGCGCGCCGAGGCGCCGGGGAACGATCGCGCCCGGGGTCGCATAGGGAGGGGTGATACGCTCAATCCCCGCTCCCGGCCCCGCCCTGCGAGGCGGCGATCGGTCGAGCTCGGCAGGGAGGGCCCGGCGGTGTCGCGACATCGTGCCAGGAGCTCCCGGTGAGACCGATCACCGCGTGGCCGGGCGGCGTCCTCGGCGCGCTCCTGCTCCTGGTGCTCATCGCTGGCGCGGGGTCGCTATCCGCCCGGGCCGAGAGCTCCCCGGGGACGGTCGGCGTGCAGGTGCGCCTCTGGCAGCACGTCGAGAGCCCCCTGCGCCTCTACATCAGCGCCCGCGTCTCCGGCGGACGGTGGGACACACTCGGCACCGTCCGCCTGCCCCTCGACGACGGCCTGAGCCCCGATCGCAGCGAGCGCTTCGGCGACGTGACGGTCGAGGGCGTCGAACTGCGGGTCTGGCAGGACGTGCGGGATCCGCGGGGGCTACACGTCGGCGCGCGCGCCCGGGGCGGCGACTGGGAGGCGCTGCCCCGGGTCCGGCTCGCCCTGGACGACGGCCACAGCTCCGACGGCCGCTACCGCTACGGTGACGTCACGCTCGCCGTGCCCCCGGCTCCCGAGCGGCCCGCCGTCGCGGTCGCGCCCGCAGGAGAGGAGGTGCCGCGCCTCGCCGCGCTCACCATCTCCTTCCGCGATCCCCCGCCCGCGCGCGATCCGGCGACGCTCGTCTCGATCTCCCCGCCGGCCCCGGGCTCGTTCGCCTGGCTCGACGACCGCACGCTGCTCTTCCAGCCGGACTTCCCCGGATGGGGGCGCGGCCAGGGCTACCGGGTCGTTGTCGGCGCCGCCGCGGCGGGCCTCGACGCCCCACACGTCCATCATTTCACGGCCGAGGGACGTCTCGAGGTCGCCTACGTGATCCCGGGGGACGGCGACCGGGAGGTGCCGGCAGAGGCCCAGATCCTCGTCCAGTTCAGCCGCTCGGTGGCGCCCTTGACGGTGCTCGGGGAGGAGCCTGCGGAGGCGGTGCTCGACATCGATCCGCCGCTCTCGGGCCGCGGCGAGTGGCTCAGCACCTCGCTCTACCGCTTCGTCCCGGACGGGCTCGCGCCGAGCACCGCGTACACCGTGCGCATCCCCGCCGACGTGAGCGCCTCGGCGGACGGCGTGCTCGCCTCCGACTACAGCTGGAGCTTCTCGACCATCCAGCCGGCGGTCGCGCGCATCGAGCCGGCGGACGGCACGATCTGGGTGGAGCCGGACGCGCACGTCTTTGTCACCTTCAACCAGCCGATGGAGCGCACCTCCGTGGAGGCCGGGCTCACTCTCCGCGATGCCGCCGGCGAGGAGGTCCCGGGCTCGCTCTCGTGGAGCGAGGACTCGACCGAGGTGACACTCCTCCCGGGACGGCCGCTCGACCTCGGCGCGGAGTACGAGGTCGTCGCGGAGGCCGGCCTGCGGGGCGCAGAGCGCGGCGCGATGGGCTCGGAGCGCTCCGCCCGCTTCACGACGGTCCATGTGCCCGAACTCGTCCGGACGACGCCCGCGGCCGGGGAGCAGGAGGCGTACTGCTGCACGCTCCGCCTTCACTACAACAACCCGATGGAACCCGAGTCGTTCCCGGGGCGCGTTCTCATCGACGGCGAGCCGGTCGGCGAAGGGCGCCTCTACGTCTACGACGACGAGGTCGTGATGTGGGGCGTGCTCGAGCACTCGAGGACTCACACGGTGCGCATCGCCGCGGGCGTCCGCGACCGCGGCGGGCGGGCTCTCCCCGCGAGCGAGTTCTCCTTCACCGTCCGCCCGCCCGACCCCCGCGTGCACTTCACGGGCGGTCCCTTCGCGATCACACCGGCGGGCGCGGAGCAGGTCGTCGCGTACGACGCGGCGGGCGTGGAGGAGATCCGCTTCCGGCTCTACCGGATCTCCGAGGAGCAGGCGGTGATGCTGCTCCGGCGGGGGTTCATCGACGGGTGGGACAGCGAGGCGGGCGAGCGCCTCGAGTTCGAGCCCGCGGGCGACCCGCTGCGGGAGTGGACGGAGCCGGTCGCCGCGGGCGCCCCGGGGCGCTCCGCGACATCCCTCGCGGCGGGCGGGGCGCTGGGCCGCGGCCACTACTTCCTCGATGCGAGCGATCCGCTCGCCGTCCACCGCGCGAAGCTCGTCGTGAGCGTCGTCGACACCGCGATCCTCACCAAGCTGGCGCACGACCAGCTCCTGGTGTGGGCGCTCGATCATGCGAGCGGGGAGCCCGTGGCGGGCGTGGAGGTGCGCGTCGGTCCCGCCGGCGGGACCCCGCACACGGACGACCAGAGCGCGCGCACCGACGCCGGTGGGCTCGCCCGCTTCACGATCCCGCCCGTACGCGGGAACTACTGGAGCCCCTACGGGGACTACCTCGCCTGGGTGGGCGGCTCGCGCACCGGCGTCGCGGCCACCTGGTGGGACCGCCAGAGCTTCTCCCGGGAGCTGGGCGTCCGCCTGACCGGCTACCACGCCGGGCTCCGCGGCCACCTCTACACCGACCGGCCCATCTACCGCCCCGGCGAGAGCGTCTCCTACCGGGGAGTCGTCCGCTGGGACGACGACGCCGCCTACTCCCTCCCCGCGCCCGACGCGGCGCTCACCCTGGAGGTCCGCGACCCGCGCTACGACGCGCTCGCGGTGAGGAGCATCGAGGTCGGCGGGCTCGGCTCGTTCGCGGCCGAGCTCGCCCTGCCGGCCGACGCGCCCACCGGCACCTACCGCCTCACGCTGACCGGTCCCGACGGGGACTACGTCACGGCGGCGAGCTTCCGTGTGGCCGAGTTCCGCGTCCCCGAGGTGGAGGTGGAGGTGGCGGCCGGCCCCGACCACGTCGCCGGCGATCTGATCGACGTCGAGGCCATGGCGCGCTTCTTCTTCGGCGGACCGGTCGCGGGCGCCGACGTGACGTGGGCGGCGCACTCCTCGCCGACCTACTTCCGCGCCGAGGGCTACGAGAGCTACTCCTTCTCCGGGGAGCGGCGGCGAGACGCGGAGCCGCTCCGCGCCCGGGGCGAGGCGCAGACGGACGCGCGCGGGTCGGCCCGCTTCACGGTCCCCGCGGCCGTGGAGGAGGGCGCGGGGACGCAGCTCGTCACGCTGAGCGCGACGGTGACGGACCTGAGCGGGCAGGCGGTCGCCGCGAGCACGACCGCGACCGTCCACCCCGCGACCTGGTACGCGGGCGTCCGGACGGACTCCTACGTCGCTCGGGCCGGCGAGGCGCAGGCGGTCCATCTGGTCACGGTCGACACGCGGGGCCGGCCCGCACCCAGGCGGCCGCTCACTCTCCGGATCCTCGAGCGCGAGTGGGTGACGACGCTCGAGCAGACCGAGAGCGGCGACTACCGCTACCGCAGCGAGCGCCGCGACACCGAGATCGACCTGCTGCGGGTCACGACCGGCGCGGACGGAGAAGCGACGCTCTCCTTCACGCCGCCTGAGGCGGGACGCTACGTGCTGGTGGCGGAGTCGACCGACAACGAGGGGCGCGTGGCGCGCTCGGAGCGCTCGGTGTGGGTGAGCGGCTCCGCCCACGCGCCCTGGCTCGTCCACGACGACAGCATCCTCGACCTCGTCGCCGATCGCGAGAGCTACAACGTGGGGGACGTCGCCCGCGTGCTGGTGCCGGCGCCCTTCGCGGGGGTCTGGGGCCTCGTCACCACCGAGCGGGGGCGGGTGCTCACAAGCGAGGTCCGCCCCTTCGAGAGCAACAGCGAGGTGCTGCTCGTCCCCATAGAGGAGGGTCATCTCCCCAACGTCTTCGTCGGGGTCGTGCTCTACCGGCCGCCGACCGCCGAGGATCCGCTCCCGCGCTACCGCATCGGCTACGTCAACCTTCCGGTCTCGACGGAGGAGGCCCGGCTCCACGTGCGCATCGCGCCCGACCGCGAGCAGGCGACCCCAGGCGAGCGGGTGCGCTACGAGGTCGAGGTGACCGATACCCAGGGGCGGGGCGTGCCGGCCGAGCTCTCCGTCGCGATCGTCGACGAAGCGCTCCTCTCGCTCGCGGAGGAGACGGGCCCGGACGCGCTCGAGGCGTTCTGGAGCGAGCGCTCGCTCGGCGTGCGCACCGCCTGGTCGCTCGCCCCGACGGCCAGGCGCGGTCCCGTGGCGGCCGCACCGGCCGCCGCCGTGGGCGACGACTTCGACGCCAGAGCCGTCCCCGAGGCGCATGCAGAGGGCGAAGCCGATGGCGCGCGCACGCGCTCCGACTTCCGGCACACGGCGCTCTGGCTGGGGAGGCTCGCGACCGACGGGCGCGGCCGGACGAGCTTCGAGCTCACGCTCCCCGACAACGCCACGACCTGGCGCGCACTCGCTCGGGCCGTGACCGCGGAGACCGAGGTCGGCGAGGGCGAGAGCGAACTCCTCGTCACCCAGCCGCTCCTGGTGCGGCCGGCGCTCCCGCGCTTCCTGCGCGCGGGCGACGAGGTCGTGCTGCGCGCGCTCGTCCGCAACGGGACAGGCGAGGCGCTGCTGGCGGCGGTCACCATCGAGGCGGCGGGCGTCGTGCTCGAGGACGATGCCGCCCGGAGCGTGCACGTCGGGCCGGGCGAGTCGGTCCTCGTGGGCTGGCCCGCCCGAGCCGTCACCGAGGGGGAGGCCGCCGTCCTGATCCGTGCCCTCGCCGCGGGCGGCCTCGGAGACGCGGTCGCGCTCACGATCCCCGTCCACGCCGCAGTGACGCCCGAGACGGTCGCGACGGGCGGCGTCGTCGAGGAGGCGCCCGTCGTCGAGGCGGTCTACCTCCCGGAGCGGGTGCCGACGGAGCGCGGCTCGCTCGAGATCGCGCTGCAGGGGTCGCTGGTCGGCGCGCTCGACGAGGAGCTCCCCGCCCTCGCGCCGTACCGCTGGGAGTCCACCGTGCGCCTCGCGAGCCGCATCGTCGCGACCGTGGCCGTGAGGCGGGCGAGCCCCACCGGACTGACCGGGGCGCAGGAGGCCCAGCTCCTCTCCGACATCGAGGACCTCGTGGAGGCGCGCCGCTATGGCGGGTGGGCGTGGTGCCGCTCCTGCTCGGAGGCGAACCCCTGGGTCACCGGCTGGGCGCTCGTCGCCCTCGGGGAGGCCCGGGCCGCGGGCTACGAGGTCCCCGACGACGCGTACTCACGCTCCCTCGAGACGGTCACCCGGGAGCTCGACCGCGAGCGGGACGTCGAGGATCCTCCGGACCCCAACCAGCACGCCTACCTGCTCTACGCCCTCATCGGCGCCGCCGCCGAGGACGGCGAGGCGGGCCCGCTCGCGCGGGAGCAGGCGGAGCGGCTGCTCGCCCTGGTGCAGGAGCGGCGCGCAGAGCTCGCGAGCTGGGGACGGGCCTACGCCGTGCTCGGCCTCCTCCGAAGCGGGCACGGAGCCGGCCACCCGGCGGTGCGCGCGCTCCTGAACGACCTGGCCGCGAGCGCCATCTCAAGCGCGAACGGGAGCCACTGGGAGGACGAGCGGATCGCCGGCTGCATGCACAACGGCGGCGTGCGCGCCACGGCGCTCGTCTTGCGCGCGCTGACGGAGGCCGCCCCGAGCCATCCCCTCATCGAGGAGGCCGCCCGCTGGCTCGTGCTCGCCCGCTCCGAGCAGCGCTGGACCACCTCGGTGGAGCGCGCCGAGGGGATGGCCGCGCTCGGGGCCTTCGCGGAGCTCACCGGTGAGGCACGGGGCGTCTACGACTACCGCGTGCTGCTACAGGGGCGCCGCGTGCTCGACGGGCGCTTCGACGTCCCCGCGGGCGATCGCTTCGACGGCGTCGCGCTCCCGCTTCGCGACCTCGAGCCGGGTGGGGTGAGCCGCGTGCAGCTCGAGCGGGAGGCCGGGCGCGAGGGGCGGATGTACTACCGCCTGCACCTGCGCTACCAGACGCCCGCCCGGGAGGTGGAGGCGCTGAGCCGCGGCTTCGCGGTCTCGCGACGCTACTCGCTGCTCGACGACCCCGAGACCCCGATCACAGGCGCCTCCGTCGGCGACATCGTGCGGGTGAGCGTGACGGTGGTCGCCCCCGCCGAGCGCCTCTTCGCGCGGGTCGAGGACTTCCTCCCGGCGGGGCTCGAGCCCGTCGATCCGCAGCTCGACATCGTGCCTCCCTGGCTCCGGGAGCAGCTCCGCGAGGAGCAGGCGGCGGCGCGCCGGCGTCACGCCCCGGACTACGCCGCGCCCTGGTACGGCTGGTACTACAGCCCGTGGGATCAGACGGATCTCCGGGACGACCGGCTGGTGCTGCTCGCCTCGCGGCTGCCCGCGGGCGTCCACGAGTACGTCTACTACGCCCGGGCCACCGTCCCCGGCGACTTCTTCGTGGCGCCGGCCCACGTTGAGGAGACCTACTTCCCCGAGGTCTTCGGGCGCAGCGACAGCGGCCGCTTCCTCGTCGCGGAGTGAGCGGCGGGTTCTCCGCCTCACCGACACCGCGCACCCGGGGCTCGCCCGCTCCACCACCCCGCGGAGCGCCGTCGATGCCGTCCGGCGCCCCGCTGCCGCGCGGTCGGCGCAACAGGATCCGGTAATCTGTATAGATGAGTTCCGGAATGATGCGGGCGGCGGCGATCACGCTCGCTGTCGCCGCGGCGCTGGGGTGGGGATGGGAGCACGCCGGCGCGGCGGAGCGCCCGGCATCCGGCGCGGACGGCGTGCGCGTCGCCGCGCAGCTGCGCCCGGACGGGCGGGTCGAGGTCGCGCTCCAGATCCGTGCACCCGGCGGCGGGTGGAGCGAGCGCCTCCTCCCCCAGCGCCGCCTCCTGCCCCCCGACGCCGCGCTCGACCGCTGGCTCTGGACGACGCCACTTCAACTCGACGGCGCGCAGTGGCGCATCACCGCGCGGCGACTCGCCTCGGGACGCGTCGAGGTCGCGCTCCAAACGCGCCCCGGCCCGGTCGGCGCCTGGGGTGAGCGGGTGCTCCCGGCCCGCCGCTTCCTTCCCGCCGTGCTCGAGCCCGGGCGCTGGCTCTCGTCGTCAACCGTCGCACTCGCCCGCCAGGAGGCCCAGATCGTCTCGTTCTACGGGCACCCCGGCGTGATCGAGATGGGGGCTCTCGGCCACGGCACGCCTGCGGAGGTGGCCGTGCGGGTCGCGGCCTGGGCAAGCCGCTACGACCGTCTCAACGGCGCGCGCGGCGCCCTCCCCGCCTACCACCTGATCGCGGGCGTCGCCCAGAGCGCGGAGACCCCCGACGGCAGCTGGCTCCAGCGACTCCCCGATCACCGCATCGCCGAGTACGTCGACGCCGCGCGCGAGCACGGCCTGCTGCTCTTCCTCGACACGCAGATCGGCTGGAGCGACCCGCTCGCGGAGGTGCGGCGGCTCGAGCCGTTCCTCCGAGAGCCGTTCGTCCACGTCGCGCTCGCCCCGGAGTTCGCGACCCGTCCGCTCGATCACGAGCCGGGTCGCGCCATCGGGTCGAACACGGGCGAGCAGGTGAACGAGGTGCAGCGCTACCTCGCCGACCTCGTCCGCGAGGAGGGCCTGCCCCCCAAGATCCTGATCGTGCACCAGTTCACCGAGCGGATGCTCACCGGCCGCGGCGACGTCGAGGATCACGTCGAGGTCGAGCTCTCGATCGACATGGACGGCTTCGGACACGCCCATCACAAGCTGCACGGCTACGAGCTCTTCGCGCTCCCCGCACCCTCGGAGCGCCCCGCCCTCAAGCTCTTCTTCGAGCACGACACGCCGATCCTGACCCCCGAGGAGGTGCAGGGGCTCGACGAACCGCCCGACATCATCATCTACCAGTAGCGGTGTGACGGGGCGGGGCCGACAGGACATCCCGGACCGGGATAGCGGGTGCGTCCGGACCGGCCCCGCAGCCGGCGTGCGCTCCTCGGGAGGATCCGTCCCGGGGGCGCCGTTCCACTCCCCGCGACGAGAGGCGGCACTGCGCCCCGGCCTGTTCTGACGATCGGGGCCGCACGCGATGACCTCATCCGCCTGCAGGTCGCCAGGCGCCGCCTGCGGCGGCCGCCGGACCGCCGGAGCGCCGGTTCGCTATCCTCGGCCGCGCCCCGCGCGCGTAACCGGGGCGCGGGGAAGGACCACGCATGCGTCACTCGACCACGCTGCGGAGCCGGCTGGACGGGCCGGAGATCATCGTGCTGCCGGGCGCGTACGACGCGCTCTCGGCCCGGCTCGCGCAGCGCGCCGGCTTCGACGCTCTCTTCACGACGGGCTTCGGCTTCTCGGCGTCCGCCCTCGGCGCGCCCGACTACGGGCTCCTCACCGCCTCCGAGGTGCTCGACCGGGTGCGCCCCATCGTCGCGGCCGTCGACGTGCCGCTCGTGGCCGACATGGACACCGGCTACGGGAACCCCCTGAACGTCGTGCGCACCGTCCGCGAGTGCGTGCAGGCGAACGTCGCGGGCATCATCCTTGAGGATCAGGAGTGGCCGAAGAGGTGCGGCCACTTCGATGGGAAGCGTGTCATCCCGGGCGACGAACACGCCCAGAAGATCCGGGCCGCCGCCGACGCCCGGGGTGACGACGACCTGGTGATCATCGGCCGCACCGATGCGCGCGCGCCGCTCGGCCTCGACGAGGCGATCCGGCGCGGACGTCTCTACTTCGAATCGGGAGCCGACGTGGTGTTCGTGGAGGCGCCGCAGTCCCTCGATGAGCTCAAGGCGGTGCGCGAGGCTATCCCGGACGCGCCGCTGTTCGCGAACATGATCGAGGGCGGCAAGACGCCGCTCCTCTCGAGCGCGGAGCTTCAGGATCTCGGCTACGCGATGGTCGTCTTCCCCCTCGGAGCGCTGTTCAGCGCGGCCCGCGCCATAGCGGAGACCTATCGCGCCCTCTTCGAGGCGAAGACGACGGCGGGCCGCACCGACGCCATGGTCGGCTTCCACGAGTTCGAGGAGATGGTCGGCGTGCCGGACTGGCGCGAGCTGGAGGGTCGCTACGGCGTCGGCGGCGACGCCGCGTAGGGACCGGCGGCGGCTGAGCCCGGAGAGCGGCCCATCGGAGAGCCCCGGCCGTTTCCCGCGCCGGGTCCTCCGCGTCCGAGCGGCAGGCGCGCCCCTCAGGCCCCGAGGCGCGAGGGCCACCAGCTCCAGCGGCCGACGATCGAGACGAGCGCGGGGACGATCAGCGTGCGCGTGATGAACGTGTCGATCAGGACGCCCGCCGCGACCGCGAAGCCGAGCTGGACCAGGTCCGCGAGCGGGAGCGTCATCAGCGCCGAGAAGGTCCCGGCGAGGATCAGGCCGGCGGAGGTGATGACCGGGCCGGTGCGTGCGAGCGCGTACGCGGTCGCCTCGCCGAGCGGCGCGCTCCTCGCCTCCTCGCGGATGCGGGACATCAGGTAGATGTTGTAGTCGACGCTGAGGGCGTTCAGGAAGACGAAGAGGAAGAACGGCACGCCCGGCCCCATCCCCGCGTGGCCGACCACGAGCACGAAGACCGCGACGGCGAGGCCGAGGGTGGCGAAGTAGGTGAAGGCGATCGTCGCCATCAGGTAGAGCGGCGCCACCAGCGAGCGCAGCAGCACGGCGAGCACCGCCCCGATCGCCAGCAGGATCATCGGCAGCACGACGCGCGAGTCGCGGCCGCCCGCCGAGCGCTGGTCTGCGGCCTCCGCCGTGTCGCCCCCGACGAGCACCGCGGCCGGGTCGAGGCCCGCCCGCCCCGCGGCCTCGCGCGCCAGCTCGCGCAGCGCGGGCACAGCGTCGAGCGATTCGTCGGCGAAGGGGTTCTCCCGCAGCACGACGTCGATGCGCGCCGCGCCGCCGTCGGCGGCGACGAAGCGTCCCCCGGCGCCCGGCGGCCCACCCGGCGGTGCGTCCGAGCCGAAGGGGCGGCTCGGCCCGGAGGCGCGCGCGACCCGCGGGTGCTCGGCGAGGGCGAGCGTCAGCGCGTCGAGCTGCCCGAGTCGGTCCGCCTCCCGCACCTGCTCGCCCGGCGGCAGCGAGACGTACACGGTGGTCGGGGAGAGCTCGCCGCCGGGGAAGCCGCTGCGCAGGAGCTCGAAGCTGCGCACAGACTCCGTGTTGCCCGGCAGGCTCTCGAGCTGATCGTAGTTCGTCTCGAATGCGAGGAGGCCCGCGATCAGCAGGGCGAGCGCCGCCGTCGTCGCCGCCAGGGCGGCGCGCGGGCGCCCCAGCACGACGCCGCCGATGCGCCCGTAGATGCTCCGTCGCCATCCCTCGCGATCCGCCGGCTCCCGAGCCACCTCGGGGTCGACGCGCGGCTGCATCGGCCAGTAGGCGCGGCGACCCGCGACGGTGAGCAGCGCCGGCACGAACGTGAGCGCGGCGAGCATCATCAGCCCCACCGCGATCGCGATCACCGGGCCCAGAGCCTGATAGCTGCGCAGGACCGCGAAGGTGAGCGCGGCCGAGGCAATCAGGATCGTGGCGCCGGCCGAGGCGACGGCACCGCCGACGCCGCGCATCGTGCGGCGCATCGCCTCGTGCGCGTCGTCGTGGCGCCCGAGCTCCTCGCGGAAGCGCGCGGAGACGAAGAGCACGTAGTCGGTGCCGGTGCCGAAGAGCACGACGGTCATGATGCCGGTCGTCTGGCCGGAGATCGGCAGATCCCAGAGCTCGGCGACGAAGGCGCCGACGGCGCCCGCGACCTGGAAGACGAGCCCGACCGAGAGCAGCGGTATCAGCGCGACCACGGGCGACCGGTAGATGAGGACCAGCAGCGCCAGCACGAGAAGCACGGTGACGACGAGCAGGAATGAGTTGATGTTGGAGAAGACCTGCACGAGGTCGACGATCAGCCCGCCCGGGCCGCCGACGGCGACCTCGACTCCGGGCAGGTCGAGCGCCGCCGCCCGCTCGCGTATGGCGTCCACGGCGCCGGAGAACGCTGGCTCGGCGGGCTCCCCGGCGAGGTCGGCGAAGAGGTACAGCGTGGTGCGGTCCGGGGAGACGAGGCCGGAGCCCGCGCCCGCGTCGGGCCCGGGGGCGCGCACCTGCGTCACCGCCGCCGGTGCCTCGGGCCCCGAGAGCCACGCCCCGAGTCCCGCGACGGCCTCCCAGGTCGCCGCGCTCAGCCCGGTCGACTCGCGGACCACGACGAGGACGGGCGTGCCGGAGGCGGGAAAGCGCTCCCTACCGATCTCGAATGCGCGGGTCGATTCGGCGTCGGCGGGGAGGAAGAGCGCCGCCTCGTTCTCCGTCACGTCCTCGAGCCGCGGCAGCTGCGCGATCAGCGCGCCGGCCAGCACGACCCAGAGCGCGAGCGTGACCCACTTGCCGCGCGGAGAGCTGACGAAGTCGGTGAGGGGGCTCAGCACCGGCGCCGCCGTCCCCTCATGAGGCTGAGCCGGTCACGCCGAGCACCGGCGGGCTCCCAGGACCAGCGGGTCGACGGCGGCGCGAGGCCGCCTCCGAGGCACGTCCCCGCCGCCCCCGCGAATCGCGGGCCGCCGTTGGTGCCGTGGCACGCCCGCCAGTGTAGGTATACGTGCGGGAGGCACAAGGCCCGCCCCGCGGGTCGCGGGCGCCGCGCCGCACCGGGCGGGCGATGGCGCCGAGCCTGACCGACGGGAGCGACTCGAGATGGCACGGCCGATCTTCTCGTCGCGGCGGGAACGCCGCCTGTGGATGTGGACGGGCGTCGTCGTCGCGGCCATCTACTCCACGCTCGGGCTCGCTGGGCTCCTGGCCGAGGAGCTGGGCCCCGCGCGTCTGGACGTCCTGCTCTTCCTCCTCGGGATGGCCCTGGTCGCGGCGACCGTGCTGCTCGGCGGCCTGCAGGCGCGCCCGGGGGGCATCGACGCGGCCGTCGTGCTCGGCGTGATCACCGTTTATCTGCTGGCGCTCTCGCGGCTCTCGTTTCCCGAGCGCTCCCACCTGATCGAGTACGGCGTGGTGGCGCTCCTCGTCCACGCCGCACTCGCCGAACGGGCGGCCGGTGGGAGGCACGTCCCGCTCGCTCCGCTCCTCGCCGTCCTCGCGACGGCGATGATCGGAGCGCTGGACGAGTGCATCCAGCTGTTCCTGCCCGGTCGCGTCTTCGATCCCGTCGACATCCTCTTCAACGCGCTGGCCGCGGGGATGGCGGTCGGGGCGAGCCTCGCGCTGCGGTGGGCGAGGCTGCGCACGGCCTCCCGCCGGTAGCGCTCGTCGGTCGGAGACGCCCGCAGCGGCGGCGCGTGTCGCACGATCGCCCGCGGTCTGGCGCCGGGCGACAAGCCGGCCGCATGCCCGGCTCAGTCCTCCATCAGCAGCACGCTGCGAGCGACCTCGCCGCGATCGAGCGCCCCGTACGCCTCGTTGATCTCCTCGAGCGGATAGGTGCGGCTGATGAGGGGATCGACCTTGAGGCGGCCGCCCATGTAGAGGTCGACCATCTTCGGGAGGTCGACCCAGGGGCGCGCGGAGCCGTACCACGAGCCGCGCAGCACCTTCTCCGTGCGCGGGAGCGAGAGCGCGGGGATGGTCATCACCTCGTCCTCGGCCGCCATCCCCCCCACCACCGGCGTGCCGCCGAGCCGCGTCGACTCGTAGCAGTCGACGATGGTCCGCGAGAGGCCTATCGCCTCGAATGCATAGTCCACGCCCCCGCCCGTCAGCTCGATGACCCGGGACGCGGTGTCGCCCTCGCTCGCGTCGAGGACGTCGGTCGCGCCGAACCGGGTCGCGTACTCGAGCTTGTTCGCCTTCACGTCGACGGCGATGATCCGCTCCGCCCCCGCCAGCGCGGCGCCCTGGATGCAGTTCAGGCCGACGCCGCCGCAGCCGATCACCAGCACGGAGCTGCCGGCCTCGACACGGGCCGTGTTGATGACCGCGCCGACCCCGGTCATCACGGAGCAGCCGATCAGGGCCGCCGCGTCGAGCGGTACGTCGCCGCGGACCGGCACCGCGCCCGATTCGGGGACGACCGCGTACTCCGCGAACGAGGCGACCCGCGCGAAGTGGTGGAGATCGCGCCCCGAGAGGGTGTGCAGACGGGTGGTGCCGTCGAAGAGCAGCCAGCGATCGCTCTCCGATCCGTTGCAGAGCACGGGCTCGCCCCGGCTGCAGTGATCGCACCAGCCGCAGTTCGGGCGGAAGTTCAGGATCACCCGGTCCCCCGGGCGCACCCGCTCGACTCCCGCGCCCACCCTCTCGACCGTGCCCGAGGCCTCGTGGCCGAGCACCATCGGCAGGGGCGGCCTCCACTCCCCCTTCATCACGTGGTAGTCGGAGTGGCAGACCCCCGCCGCGCCGATGCGGACCAGAACCTCGCGCCGCTTCGGGTCGTCGAGCCGGACGGGCTCGACGACGAGCGGGGTATTCGCTTCGTAGAGCACCGCCGCCCGGATCTCCATCACGCCCCCCCGGCTCCGGCGCGTGGCGCCGGCTGGATTCTAGCGCCACCGCGCGCCGGGAACCGGACGCCCGGCGCCCGGGCTGAGGGGCCAGGAGCCCCACTCAGCCGGAGCGCGCCTCCCTGCGGGCGACGTGGCAGCGCCACTCCCCCTCCGACTCGACGCGGATCGTCCGGAGGCCGGCGGAGCAGAGCGCCTCACGGACGGCGGGGGCGCCCCCGGCGAGGTAGCCCGCGGTGACCACGATGCCTCCGGGACGCAGCAGGCGCGCCAGCTCCGGGGCGAGCTGTGCGACGAGCGGGCCCGAGAGATTCACGAGCAGGAGGTCGGCCGCCTCGTGGCCGGATCCGCGCCACGGCCACGCGGTGCCGAGCGACCCGCCGGCGGCGACGACGCGGCCCGCGACGCCGTTCAGCCGGGCGCTCTTCTCCGCCGCCTCCACCGCTTCCGGATCGGTATCGAGTGCGCGCACGGAGGCAGCCCCGAGGAGCGCCGCAGCGACGGCCAGGATCCCCGAGCCGGTGCCGAGATCGACCACGTGCGAGCCCGGGACGAGCTCGGAGTCCAGCGCCCGCAGGCAGAGGCGGGTGCTCTCGTGGTGCCCGGTCCCGAACGCGCGGCCGGGGTCGATCACCACCCGGACCTCCCCCGGCCGCGAAGGAGGGCTCTCCCACGGCGGGGAGATGAGGAGGCGCCCGACGCGGAGCGGTCGGTGGAAGCGCCGCCATTCGCGGGACCAGTCGGGCGGCTCCACCAGGGTCGCCTCGGGCTCCGGCACCGCGGCCAGGCCCAGCGGGCCGAGGGCGGCCCGCACCCGGGCACACGCCTCGTCCTCGACGCCGGGGCGCGGCTCCGCGGGTGCCGGGAGCCAGACGCGCACCTGCGCCTCTCCCCCGGCGGTCGCCTGGGCCAGCCAGTCGCCTCCGCCCGAGGCGCGGAACCCGTGCTCGATGGCCGCGCCGGCAGGCGCGACGGCTTCGAGTACCTCCGCCACGCGCTCCGCGTCGGGCTCCGGAACGGCGACGCGCACCTCGACCCAGCGCCCGCTGCCAGGGGGCGCGCCCGCGAGGTCGCCCGCGCCCGCGCCGCCTGCCGACGGGGCAGCCACGCTCCTAGCCGAGGGCGTCCCGGATGCGGCCCAGGATCGAGCCGCCGTCCGCCGGGACCGCCGGCGTCCCGAGCGACTCCGCGAGCTGCGTCATCAGCTCGCGCTGCGCCGAGGAGAGCTTCGTCGGGGTGACGACGTGCGCGCGCACGATGAGATCGCCACGGCCCGAGCCGCGCACGTGCGGGACGCCGCGGCCGCGCAGAGGAAAGAGCGCGCCGTGCTGGGTGCCGGGCTTGATCTCGAGCTCGACCTCCCCGCCCTCGAGCGTCGGCACGCTGGCGGCCACGCCGAGCGCCGCCTGCGCCACGTTCAGCGGCAGCTCGTAGAGCAGGTCGTCGCCGACGCGCTCGAACCGCTCGTGCGGCCTGACCAGCACCTGCACGTAGAGGTTTCCCGGGGGGCCGCCGTGGCTTCCCGCGCTCCCCCCGCCGCTCAGGCGGATCTGCGACCCGTCGTCGATGCCAGCGGGGATCCGGACGCTGCGCCGCGCCTCCGCGCGCCGCTGCCCGCGGCCGCGGCAGGTCGGGCAGGGGTCGGTGACGATGCGGCCCTCCCCGCGGCAGCGGGCGCAGGCCGCGACGTTCACGAACTGCCCAAAGAGCGAGCGCTCCACGCGGCGGAGCTCGCCCTTGCCGTCGCACTCGGGACAGGTGGCGAGATCGCTGCCCGAGCGCTGGCCAGTCGCCCGGCAGTCGCCGCAGGCCTCGATGCGGTCGTACGCCAGCTCGCGCTCGACGCCGAAGACCGCCTCCTCGAAGTCGAGCTCCAGCTCTATGCGGAGGTCGGAGCCCCGCTGAGGCGCCGCGCGCTGCGACGCCGTGCCGCGGAAGAAGGCGTCGAAGATGTCGCCGAAGCCGGCAAACCCCTCGAATCCCTGGAAGCCCTGCGCCTGCCCGCCGTTGAGGCCGGCCGCCCCGAACCGGTCGTAGCGACCGCGCTTCTCCGGGTCGGAGAGCACCTCGTAGGCGCCGGCGATCTCCTTGAACCGGCCCTCCGCCTCCTCCGACTTGTTGCGGTCGGGGTGGTACTCCATGGCGAGACGCCGGAAGGCGCGCTTGATCTCCTCCTGGGAGGCCTCCCGGGTGACGCCGAGCACGTCGTAGAGATCGGACTGCGTGGTCATCAAGCGATCAGTGTACCCGCTCCCCCCGGTGCGGACGCCGCCGGTGGGGGCGCAAGCCCCGCCGCAGCGACCCGTTCACGAAGCGGTTCTCCGGGACCAGTCGAGTTGCCGCACATCAAGCGCCAGGTGGCAGGACCCGGCCGGTCCTCCCGGCCCCCGCCGAGGCGGCCGGGCAGTCGGAACGATCATCGCCGGGTCGAGGCTCTCCCCCGCGACCTCTGAGTTCAGTGGCCGTGTGCGGGGCTCGCGGGCCGGCGGGTCTCCCGCGCCGCCCCGCCCCGGCACCGGAACGCGTGAGCGCGAGGGCGTGAGCCGTCAGACCTCGCGGAACTCGCCCTCCACCGTCCCGGCCTCCTCGCCCTCGGGCGCGCCGCCGGGGGAGGCGCCGTCCGAGCCCTCCGGGCCCTGCGCCTCGGCCTCCGCCTGCGCGGCCTTCTGGTAGACCGCCTGACCGACCTCCTGCATCGCGGCAGAGAGCCTCTCCGCCGCCTGCTGGATCTGCTCGACGTCGTCGCCCTCGAGCGCCTGGCGCACCTCGGCCACGGCCGTCGCGATGCTTTCCTTCATCGCGTCGTCGACGTGCTCGGCGTTGTCCTCGACGAGCTTCTCCGCGGAGTAGGCGAGAGAGTCGGCCATGTTGCGCGCCTCAACCACCTGCCGGCGCTCGGCGTCCTCCGAGGCGTGCTGCTCCGCCTCGGCGCGCATCCGCTCGACCTCCTCCTCGGAGAGGCCGGAGGCCGCCTGCACCGTGACGTGCTGCTCCTTGCCCGTCGCCTTGTCCCGCGCCGAGACGGTAAGGATCCCGTTCGCGTCGATGTTGAACTCGACCTCGATTTGCGGCACTCCGCGCGGCGCCGGGAGGATGCCGTCGAGAATGAAGCGCGCCAGCGACTTGTTGTCGGCGGCCATCGGGCGCTCGCCCTGCATGACGTGGATCTCGACCGAGGGCTGGTTGTCGGCGGCCGTCGAGAAGGTCTGGTTCGCGACGGTCGGGATCGTGGTGTTTCGCTCGATCAGAGAGGTCATCACCCCGCCCAGCGTCTCGATGC
>VYDC01000096.1:17447-25039 GCA_009843585.1 Chloroflexota bacterium
CGAACCGGCCGAGCGACTTGTTGTCCGTGGCCCGCGCGCGTTCGCCCTGGAGCACGTGCACGGTCACCGCATGCTGGCCGTCCTCGGCGGTGGAGAACACCTGCGAATGCTTGGTCGGGATCGTCGTGTTCTTGTCTATGAGCTTCGTCCGCACCTGGCCGAGGGTCTCGATTCCGAGCGAGAGCGGCGTCACGTCGAGCAGCAGCACGTCCTTCACGTCGCCGCGGAGCACCCCGGCCTGAATCGCGGCGCCGACCGCCACGACCTCGTCCGGGTTCACGCCGCGGTGGGGATCCCGCCCGAAGAAGGCCTTGACCCGCTCCTGCACCAGCGGCATGCGCGTCATCCCGCCGACCAGCACCACCTCGTTGATCTCGGATGCTTTGAGGCCGGCGTCCTGAAGCGCCTGCTTGCAGGGCTCGAGGGTGCGGTCGACGAGGGAGCCCACGAGCTGCTCGAGCCGCGAGCGCGTCACCGTGATCGCCAGGTGCTTGGGGCCGGAGGCGTCGGCGGTGATGAAGGGGAGGTTCACCTCGGTCTGCTGCGCCGAGGAGAGCTCGATCTTCGCCTTCTCCGCCGCCTCCTTCAGGCGCTGGAGCGCCATCCGGTCCTGCCGGAGGTCGATGCCCTGATCGCGCTGGAACTCGGAGACCAGGTGCGCGATCACCACGTCGTCGAAGTCGTCGCCGCCGAGGTGGGTGTCGCCGTTGGTCGCCTTCACCTGGAAGGTTCCCTCGCCGATCTCGAGGATCGAGACGTCGAAGGTGCCGCCGCCCAGGTCGTAGGCGAGCGAGGCGGCGGTCGGCTCGTTGATGATGCGCAGCACCTCGAGCCCGGCGATCTTCCCGGCGTCCTTCGTCGCCTGCCGCTGCGCGTCGTTGAAGTAGGCGGGGACCGTGATCACCGCCTCGGAGACGCTCTCGCCGAGGTAGGCCTCCGCGTCGGCCTTGAGCTTCTGCAGCACCATGGCGCTGATCTCGGGCGCCGAGTACTCCTTGCCGCCCATGGCGACGCCGGCGTCGCCGTTCGCGCGCTCGACGATCTCGTAGCTCGCGAAGGAGCGCGCGCGCTCGGTCTCGGGATCCTCGGAGCGGCGCCCCATCAGCCGCTTCACGGAGTAGACGGTGTTGTCGGGGTTGGTGACTGCCTGCCGCTTGGCGACGGTGCCGACCAGCCGCTCGCCGTCCTTCGAAACCGCGACCACGGACGGCGTCGTGCGCCCCCCCTCGGAGTTGGCGATGACCTGGGGCTCCCCGCCCTCCATCACCGCGACCACGGAGTTGGTCGTCCCCAGATCGATGCCGATCACCTGCGCCATCGCCCTCACCTCTCACCCGGCGCTCGCCCCCGCAGGGAGGCGGCGCTCGCCTGTGACCTCCGCTCCGGCCGGCCGCGCTGGCGCGGCCGGTCGGCTGCTAGCCGCGGCCTCCCTCGGAGGAGGCCGGCTCCTCCTCGCGGCCCGGACCGGCGTCGCCGCCGGCCTCCGCCGGATCGTCCCGCGGGTCGGACGGCGCGACCGAGCCGTCACCGACCACGACCCGCGCGGGCCGCACCACGTGCGATCCCGCCTCGAAGCCGCGCTCTGTGACGGTCACCACGCGGCCCTCCGGGCCCGGCTGGTAGCCCACGGCCTCGTGCCGCCTCGGGTCGAAGGGCTCGCCCTCCGCCGGGATCTCGGTCACCCCGCTCCCCTCAAGGAGCGACGCGAACTTCTGCCGCACCATCTCCACCCCGCTCACCCAGGGGTGACCGGAGAGCTCCCCGTGCTGCTCGAGCGAGCCCAGGGCCCGGTCGAGGTCGTCGAGCACGCCCAGGTAGCCGCGGGCCAGCTCCGCCAGCAGTTGCATCCGGAGCTCCGCGCGCTGCTCGGCGGAGCGCCGCCTCAGGTTCTGGTAGTCGGCGACGGCGCGCATCCAGCGTGCACGGTAGTCCCCGGCCTCGGCGCGGAGCGCCTCGACGTCGTCGACGGCCGGGTCCTCGCCCCCCTCCGGGGCGGGCGCCGCCCCGGGCGACTCGCCGTCGGAGGGGGGCGCCGCCTCGTCGGCGGGCGGCGCCCCGGCCTCCGCCCCGGGCGCCCCCGTCTCCTGCTCGGCCTCAGCCGGCATCGCTCATCCCTTCGGCAGCGCCCGCCGGCGCTACGCCCGCGCTTCGTGCAAGAGGTTCCCCATCAGCGCGGCGACGAAGCGCACGCGCGGTATCGTCCGCTCGTAGTGCATTCGCGTGGGCCCGACCACGGCCACCGTCCCGACCGCGTCGTCGTCGCCGTAGCGGGCGACGACCATGCTCCAGTCGTGCATCTCGCGCTGCGGGTTCTCGCTCCCGATGACGACGCGCGTGTCGCCGGGGGCCTCGGGCTCCGTCGCCTCGAGGAGGCGGCCCACCTCGTAGCTCTCGAGGCGGCGTACCGCGTCCAGCATCTGCTCGCCGCGTGCGAACTCGGGCTGCTGGAGCAGCGCCGGGAGCCCCTCGAGGAACGTCTCCTGCCAGGTGCGGTGCTCCTCCGCGAGGTCGACCACCGTGCCCGCGAGAGCGCGCAGCTCCCCGTCCTCCATCGCCTCGACGTCGCGGCGGATGGCGGAGGCGGAACGCCCCCCCACATGCCCCGCGAGCCGCTCGGAGAGGGCGTGGAGATCGGCCTGCTCGGCGGCGCCGGGAAGCGGAAGCACGCGCTCGCGCACGGCGCCGTCGTCGAGGACCACCACCATCAACGCCACGTCGCGGCGGAGCTGGACGAGCTGCACGTTGCGCACCCTCGGGAGCGGGCTGTGCGGACGCGTCACGACCACCGCGTTCGCCACGGAGGCGGCGAGCACCGCCGCCGCGAGCGCGAGCCAGTCGTCGAGGCTCCCCTCCGCCTGGTGGAACTGGTGCGCGATGGTGCGCGCCTCGTCCGCCTCGAGCGGCTGCTCCGTCATCAGCACCTCGACGTAGTAGCGGTAGCCCTGATCCGACGGGACGCGGCCGGCCGAGGTGTGCGGGTGGGTGATGTAGCCCTCGTCCTCGAGCTTGGCGAGCTCGTTGCGCACCGTCGCCGGCGAAACGCCGAGGCCGTGGCGCGCCACCAGGGCCCGCGAGCTCACGGGGAGGGCCGTCTCGACGTACTCGTCGACGACGAGCCCCAGAAGCGACTCACGACGCGCCGTCAGCACCCGGCATCCTCTCGCCATCTCGCGGCACGCCGGGGACGACGCATGCCGATCCCCGCCGCCCGCGTCGCGGGCTAGCACTCTCACCCTGAGAGTGCTAATCGGCTCCCCACTACCCTACCGCCGCCCGCCGAGGGCGGTCAACGCGCCTGCGGCGGCGGCCTGTGAGGCGGGGCCCGCGCGCCGCCGCGCCGCCGGGTTCCGCCCCGCGCCCCCTATACTCGGCCGGCCGCCGGCGGCCCTCGCGGGTGCGCGCGGCACGGGGGCGCTGGAGGCGGGGGAGCGCATGCCACCGACGCGAACTCCGCAGGCGGAGCCGTCGCCCGCGGGCGACGCCGCCGCCTTCGCCGAGCTCTACGAGGCCTATGCCGACCGCGTCTACCGCTACCTGCTCGCCAGGACCTCGCGGCCGCAGGAGGCCGAGGAGCTCACCTCGCGGACCTTCCTGCGCGCCTTCGCGAACCTCGGCCACTACCGCGGACGCGGATCCGGCTTCGGGGCCTGGCTGATGACGATCGCCCACAACCTACTCGTGAACTGGTACCGCGATCGCGGCCGCCGGCCCCCCACGGCGTCGCTCGAGGACGCGCTCTCCGTCCCGAGCGAAACGCCGGGGCCCGAGGCGAGCCTGCTCCGGAGCGAGAGCGTCCAGCAGGTGCGCGAGGCTATAGGCCGCCTCCGCCCGGAGCGCCAGCGGCTCGTCGCCCTCAAGTACGCGCGCGGCATGTCGAACGCCGAGATCGGCCGTATGATGGGCCGCAGCGAGGGGGCGGTGAAGGCGCTGCACCACCGCACGCTGCGCCAGCTCCAGGGCGAGCTCGCGCGCCTGAGCGGGGAGCCGGAGGCGGGGCCCGCCCCGCGCCGTGCCGCGGGGACGGGACGACGCCGATGACGCCGGCTCCCGGGGCGCTCCTCCGCACGCGCATCAGCGGCGTCGGCCGCTATGTCCCGGAGCGCGTGCTCACCAACCACGACCTCGAGCAGATGGTCGAGACCTCCGACGCGTGGATCGTCGAGCGCTCCGGTATCCGCGAGCGCCGCATCGCCTCGGGCGACGAGACCTCCGGCACCATGGGCGCGCGCGCCGCGGAGGAGGCGCTCGCCTCGGCCGGGCTCACCGGCTCCGACGTCGACCTGGTGATCGGGGCCACCTGCACCCCCGACGGGATGTTCCCCGCCACCGCCACCGTCATCCAGGACGCCATCGGCGCCGGGAGCGCCTCGAGTTTCGACGTCAACGCCGCGTGCACCGGCTTCCTCACCGCGCTCTCGGTCGGGTCGCAGTTCGTGACGAGCGGCTCCGCCGGACGCGTGCTGGTGGTCGGCTCGGAGACGCTCTCGCGCGTCGTGGACTGGACCGACCGCAGCACCTGCGTCCTCTTCGGGGACGGCGCCGGCGCCGTCGTGCTCGAGCCGACCCAGGAGGGTGAGCCGGGCGGCCTCGCCTCCCCGGTGCTGCGCTCCGATGGGGCGCTCGGCGATCTTCTCTACGCACGTGGCCCCGCCTCCGCACGTCCCGGGGCGCGGGGCATCGGCGACAACGGGGCCGATCCGCTGCGGGCGGTCGCGAGCTGCATCGTGATGGACGGGCGCAACGTCTTCCGCCACGCCATCACGGCGATGACCGAGGCCGCGCAGGCCTGCCTCGCCGGGGCGGGGCTCCGCGCCGAGGACATCGCACTCTGCATGCCGCACCAGGCGAACGTGCGCATCCTCTCCGCCTTCGCGCGCAACCTCGAGCTCTCGGAGGAGCGCGTGTACATGAACCTCGAGCGCTACGGGAACACCTCCGCGGCGAGCATCCCCATCGCGCTGGCGGAGGCCGTCGCCGAGGGGCGCCTCTCAGCCGGCGACCGCGTGCTCATGGTCGCCTTCGGGGGCGGCTTCACCTGGGGCGCGACCGTCGTCGAGTGGAGCGGCGTGCGCCGCCCCGAGCGGCTCGCGGCCGTCCCCGGATCCCGCGCCTCCACCGCCCCGCCGCCGTAGCCCGGTGGCCCGCGCGTGGCGGCTTGGATGACCCGGCCGTAGCATGCCGCGCGGCGGGGGCGAGTTCCGCGCGAGGGGGCGGGCGTGGACATCACCTGGCTCGGCCACTCGGCGATCCGCGTCCGGACGCGCAGCGCGGCCGTCGTGATGGAGCCGGCGGCGCGCTCCGAGGGCGTCGAGATGGGCCGGCCGGCCGCCGCCATCGTGACGGTGAGCCACGACCACCCGGCGCACGCCCACGCCGCGGGCGTGCGGGGCGATCCCGTCGTGCTGCGCCGCCCCGGCGAGTACGAAATCGAGGGCGTGCAGCTGCTCGGCGTCGCCACCCGGCTCGGCCCCGTGCGCAGCGGCGGCGATGCCGCTCCGCGCGCCGCCGAGGGGCGCAACGTCGTCTTCGTGGTGGAGGCGGAACAGCTCCGCCTCGCGCACCTGGGCGGGATGGGAATCCCGCCCACGCACGGCGAGATGGAGCAGCTCGCCGACATCAACGTGCTCGTCATCCCGGTCGGCGGCGAGTCGGCGCTCGCCGCCTCAGCGGCAGCCCGTATGACGCGCGAGCTCGATCCCCGCGTCGTGATCCCGGTCTGCTACGTGCGCGACGGCTCCGGTCAGAGCGCGGAGCTCTCCGCCTATCTCACCGCTCTCGGCATCGACGCGGAGGAGCCGGTCTCCCGCCTGACGATCCAGCGCCGCGGCCTCGGCGAGACGACGCGCGTGCTGCTGCTCGAGTCGCGCGGGTAGGAGCGGGCACGGCGCGGCGCTCGCCTCGCATGCACCTCTCCGGGACGCTGCCGGCAGAGCGGGGGCGCGGGAGCCGGCCCCGGGGAGCTCGGCGACCACGGGAGGGGCGATGCCGACCTACAGGCGCCTGATCATCGCGTGGCTCTTCGTCCCGCTGCACC
This sequence comes from Chloroflexota bacterium, assembly GCA_009843585.1. Taxonomy (GTDB): domain Bacteria; phylum Chloroflexota; class Dehalococcoidia; order UBA2979; family UBA2979; genus VYDC01. The sequence goes on from VYDC01000096.1 coordinate 23,482, forward strand.
GCCTCGTGTTCCGCCTCTCCGGCGGCCGCCTCCTGGGCCGCCTGGAGGGCCACGGAATCCTGATCCTCGTCACCAGGGGTCGCCGGAGCGGCAAGCAACGGTCGTCGCCCCTGATGTACTTCCGCTTCGACGGATCGGACGACCTCATCGTCGTCGCCTCGAACTACGGTCAGGACCACCACCCGGCGTGGTACCTGAACGCCGCCGCCGACCCCGCAGTCTCCGTCGAGACGGCCGGCGCGCGCTTCTCGGCCGAGGCCCATATCGCGCGCGGACCCGAGCGCGAGGCGCTCTTCGCCAGGGTGGCCGATGCGAACGCACGCTTCGCCGGCTACCGCGCCGCGACCGACCGCGAGATTCCCGTCGTCGCGCTCCGCCGCGTCGCCCCGTGAGCGCGCGGACCCCGTCGCCCGCGGTCCTGCTCACGCGTCCCGGGGGAAGGCGTCCCCGCCCACGTGCCGCTGCCGGACGCGGGGAGGCGCGGGGCTACGGCAGGAAGCGCAGCGGATTCACGATGTAGCCGTTGCGGCGGATCTCGAAGTGCACGTGCGGGCCGGTCGAGCGGCCGGTGTTGCCGCTCACGCCGATGATCTGTCCCTGAGCCACGGTCTCGCCGATAGAGACGTAGACCTCCGAGAAGTGCGCGTAGCGCGTCTCGTAGCCGCCCGCGTGCACGATGTCGACGTAGAGCCCGTAGGAGCAGCAGAGATCGCCGCCGGCGAAGACGACCTGCCCCGCCTGCGCGGCGGCGACGGGCACGTACGGGGCGTTGATGTCGATGCCGAGCGGGTGCGTCGGCCCGAAGTAGGAGGTGATGAGATCGACCACGGGCCAGATGAAGCCCGTCGACGAGGCCTCGCGCGAGACGATCACGATCGACGACTGCCACGGGGGCGGGATCCGCTCGCCGCCCACGACGAGCAGCGTGTCCCCCTCGGTCAGCACGTTGGGATTGGCGATCGCGTTGGCCGGGAAGTCGAGAATGTCCTGAACGGCGGCCTCGTAGATCTCCGCGATCTCCGTGAGCGTCTGCCCGAACCGGACGTCGTGCAGGATCCCCTCCACGCTCGGAACCCGCAGCACATCGCCGATCGTCAGCAGGTCGGCGTCGTCGACGACGTGGATGTTGTTCCAGATGATGAAGTCCGACCGGACGCCGAACTTCTGCGCGATGCCGCTGATGGTGTCGCCCGCCGTGATCTCGTAGCGGAAGAACTTGGGGAGCACCTGCGGCGTGCGCGCCTCGGGCACGGCGACGCGGGCGAGAGCCCGGCTCTGCTTCTCCTCGAGCGCGGCCAGGGTCAGCCCGGTCCGGTCGGCCGCCTCCAGCAGCTCCCCGGCCGCGACCGGCGGCGTGACGGTGGTGAGCGTGACGGGGTACGCCTCGAGCGCGCGCGGCTCGACGATGAGCGCCGTCGCCGGGAGGCCGGGGACCGTGAGCTGCTGGAGCTGGAGCGGGGGCGGCGGCGCGGCCTCCACCTCGGACGGCTCGGCCGCGGGGAGGAAGCCGCTGGCGAACACGAATGCCGCGATCACGGAGAGCAACGAGGAATTCCTC
>VYDC01000122.1:0-253 GCA_009843585.1 Chloroflexota bacterium
GCGGTGCGTAGAGCGTGGAGATGGACACGGGGGCGGCGGGACGACGCGCCGGACTCAGGCGGCGGCTTCTGGGACGGCGAGCGCTCGGCGGCCGACCTGGTCGCGCCGTCGGCGATCGAGGAGCGCCGCGACCGGGTCGAGCTGGACGGGCGGGCGGAGCGCGTGCTCGCGCTCACCGGCTACCCGCGCCGCGTCGGCCCGAACTGGCTCTCGCCGCTCATCGACTCCGGGGAGCCGCTCGAGCTGAGCCTGC
>VYDC01000122.1:263-15520 GCA_009843585.1 Chloroflexota bacterium
GAGGCGGTCAGGCACCTCGGCCGCCGCCTGGTGGAACTCGAGTCCTCGCGCCTCCTCGACGCCCGCGGCGGGCGCATCGCCCCGGCGGATCGCGAGGTCGCCCGCGCGGACGTCGAGCGCCTTCGCGACGCGCTGGAGCGGGGGGAGGAGCGCGTCTTCTCGGCGGCGCTCTACCTCCGCGTCGGCGGGCGCTCCCGGGCCGGGCTCGACCGCGCCTCGGCGCGCGCCGAGCAGGCGCTCTCCGGGATGCTGGCGGAGGCGAGGCCTGCCCTCTTCGAGATGATGCCGGGGCTCCTCTCCTGCCTCCCGGCGGGCCAGGACCGTCTCCGCCTCAGGCGCAACCTCGACACCTCGAGCGTGGCGACGATGATCCCCTTCGCCTCGAGCCGGCTCGCCGCGCCGCGGGGCCTCCTCTACGGGGAGAGCATCCCGGGGGGTTCCCTCGTCGTGCTCGACCCCTTCGGCCCCGGCCAGGAGAACGCGAACCGCGTCGTCTTCGCGAAGAGCGGCGCAGGCAAGTCCTTCGCCTGCAAGGTCGAGGCGCTGCGCGCGCTCTTGCTCGGCATCGAGTACTGCGTCGTCGACCCCGAGGGCGAGTACGGGCGCATCTGCGAGGCCGTCTCCGGCCGCGTCGTGCGCCTCTCCGCAGGCGCGCCCCACCGCATCAACCCCTTCGACATCCCGCCCCGGGGCTCCGGGGAGGGGGACGCGCTCGCGGCGCGGGTCGCTGCGCTCCAGGCGCTGCTCGCGCTGATGCTGGCGCCGGCCGGGGAGGGGCTCTCGCCGGAGGAGCGCGCCGCGCTCGACCTCGCGCTCTACGAGTGCTACCGGCGGGCGGGCATCACCCCGGACCCGGAGACCCACGGCCGGCCGGCGCCGCTCCTCGCGGACCTCCTCCCCGTGCTCGAGGAGTCGGGCGACCCCCACGGACTCGCGGCGCGCCTTCGGCGCTACGTCTCGGGGAGCCTGGGCCGGCTCTTCTCGGAGCCGACGACCCGGGGCCTCGACGGGGCGTTCGTCGTCTTCGACCTGAGCGCGCTCGAGGAGGAGCTGCGCCCGGTCGCGACCTGCCTCATCGCCGATCACGTCTGGGAGCGCGCGGCGCGCGACCCCAGGCCGCGCATGCTGCTCGTCGACGAGGCCTGGTCGCTGATGCGCCGCCCGGAGGGGGCGCGCTTCCTCTCGGAGCTCTCGCGCCGCGCCCGCAAGCGCTGGCTTGGCCTCACCACCGTGACGCAGGACGTGGAGGACTTTCTCGCCTCGGCCGAGGGCCGCACCGTCCTCTCCAACAGCGCGACGCAGCTGCTGATGCGCCAGGAGGGCGCCACCGTCGGCATCGTGCAGGAGACCTTCGGGCTCTCCTCCGCCGAGCGCTCCTTCCTGCTCGCCTGCCGCCCAGGCGAGGGTCTGCTGCTCGCCCGGGGCGCCCACGTCGCGCTCCGCGTGGTGGCGAGCCCGCACGAATATGAGCTCGCCACCACCGACCCCGCGGAGGTCGCCGGGCTCGCGGCCGCATCCCTGGAGGCGGCGCCGTGACCCGCCCCGACGTCGAGCGCGTCAAGAGCGCCAACCCCATCGCCTCCGTCGTCGAGCGCCACGGGGTCGAGCTGCGCCGCTCGGGGCGGCGCCTGGGCGGGCTCTGCCCCTTACACGAGGACCGGAGCCCCAGCCTCGCCGTCTACCCGGAGACGGAGAGCTTCTACTGCTTCGGCTGCGGGGCCGGCGGCGACGCCAGCGCCTTCGCCCCCCGCGCCTCGGGGGCCGGCGCCCGGGCGCCGCTGGCGCGCCGGGCGGCGGAGAGCCCGGCCCCCGAGGCGCCGCGCGCGCAGGCGCCCCCGCGGGCCCGGGCGCCCGAGCCCAGGGAGCGCGCGCCGCAGCTCTCCCTCGACGACCGCGTGCTGCTCACGGCGGCCTGCGAGCTCTACCACGAGGCGCTGCTCGGATCGCCCGAGGTCCTGGGCTACCTGGAGGGGCGCGGACTCCCGGCCTGGCTCGTGCGCTCGCGCCGGCTCGGCCTCTCGGACGGGCGGCGGCTCCTCCCCTACCTGAAGCGCCGCCGGCTCAGCGTGAAGAGGGCGCAGGAGGTCGGGCTCCTGCGGCAGGACGGCTCCGAGGCGATGGCCGGGCGCGTCGTGATCCCCGACCTCCGCGGCTCGCACTGCGGCTGGATGGTCGGGCGCGCGCTCTCCGGCGCCCTCACGCCCAAGTACAGGGGGCTGGCGCTCCCGCGGCCGCTGCTCGGCTACGAGCCGGGCCGGAGGCGCCTCTTCGTGACGGAGGGCCCCTTCGACTGGCTGACGCTCGCCTCCGGGGGCCGCCCGGGGCGCGCGCACCGGGCGACCCAGCCCGGGCGCGGGGGCCTGCGCGCGCCCGCGCGCGCGCGCTCCGTGGTGCTGGTCATGGACTCGGACGAGCCCGGCCGCCGGGCGGCGGCGGAGCTCGCCGCCGCGCTCGGGGCGCGAGCGCGCGTCCTGGAGCTCCCCGAGGGCGTCAAGGACCTGAGCGAGCTCGGCGCCCGGCCGGACGGCCGCGAGACCTTCTTCCGGCTGCTCGATCAGGGAAGGGGCGGCGATGCGCCGGCCTGAGGAGCCCCTCCACCTCGCCGAGATCGTCCCCCCTCGCGAGCTTGAGGAGGGCGTCGAGGCCGCGCGCGGCATGCTGCGCGCGCTCGCGGGCTGCCGTCTCTCGCTCGAGATCGCCGTCGACTCGCGGGGGCCGCGCTGGTACGCGCGGGCGGGGTCGGCACCCGACCTCGAGCGCGCGCTCGCGCAGGTGCGCGCCGCCTACCCGCAGGCGCGCGTCGAGCCGCTCCCTCAGGACCGGCCGGACCTCGATCCGGCGCGGCCCCTCGGCGGGGAGTCGGCCGTGCGCGTCGAGCTCCTCCAGGACTCCGAGCCGGCGCTCCCGCTCCGCGGCGAGTGGCGCCACGACGCCGATCCGCTCTCGGGCATCGTCGCGGGCGTCGAGCCCGCCCCCGGCGAGCGGGTCGTCCTGAGGCTTGCGCTCGCTCCCGCGCCGGCCGAAGCGGCCGGAAGCATCCGCCGGCGGGCCGCCCCGGAGGTCCCCGCGCGCCGGGAGCCGTCCCCGCCCGGGGGGCCGAGCCCGATCCCCCTCGCCGGCGCGCTCGCGCTCGGCGCGGGGGCGCTCCAGGGCTGGCGCTGGCACGAGGCGGGCGAGTGGGACGTGCTGCTCGCCTGCGCCTCCGGCGCTCTCGTCGCGCTCCCGGCCGCGGCCGTGCTCGCGGCGCGCCGGCTCCGCCGCCCCGATCTGCTCCCGCCGCGGCTCGTCGGCCGCAAGCTCTCCGCGCCGCTCGCCCGGGCGGGCCTGGAGGTGATCGCCGTCGGCGGCCGCGGCGCCGCGGGGGAGAGGCTGCGGGCGCTCGCGCTGGAGGCCGCCTCCTCCTACGCCGGCTACGACGGCCCCGAGGGGGGAGCCCTGCGCCCCGGGAAGCCGCGCCGCGCGCGGCCGGGCGGCGCGGCGGGCCTGCCGCTGCTGCTGAGCTCGGACGAGCTCGCCGCGCTCTGGCACCTCCCCGACGGCGAGGGGGCCCCGCCCCGCGTCCGGCGCACGACGGCGCGGCGGCTTCCGCCCGCGCCGGGCCACGCGGAGCGCGGCGCCCGCGTCGGCGTCACCGACGCGGGCGGGGAGGCGCGGCCGGTGCTGATGCCGCGGCCGCTGCTCCACCGCAACCAGCTCGTCGTCGCGAAGACCCGGCGCGGCAAGTCGACGCTCCTGCGGCACCTGGCGCAGGAGCTGATGGAGGGCGTCTCGGCCGGGGAGGCCTCGCTCGTCGTCGTCGACCCGCACCGCGACCTCGCCGAGGCCGTGCTCGCCTCGGTGCCCGGGGAACTCGAGGAGCGGACGACCTACCTCGACTTCGCGAACCTGGAGCGGCCGGTCGGCCTCAACCTGCTCGACCGCGAGCTCTTCTCCGATCGCGACCGCACCTCGGAGCACGTCGTCACGATGATGAACCGGCTCTGGCCCCTGAACTGGGGGCCGCGCATGGAGGGTGCGCTCCGCGCCTCGCTGCTGACGCTGCTCGACGCCAACGCGCAGGAGGAGCGGGGCCGGCAGTACACGCTGCTCGACGTCGCGCCGCTCCTCACCGACCGGGAGCTCCGCGAGGGGATCCTCGACCGGGTGCGCGACCCGGCGGTGCGCGCCTGGTGGCGCGACAACTACGACCGCGTCGGTCGCGTGCTGCAGCAGCAGACGGCGACGCCGGTCACCTCGAAGATCGGGCGCTTCACGGTGACCGAGGCCTCGCGCCTCGTCTTCGGGCAGGCGCGCTCGACTTTCGACCCGCGGGAGATCGTGCGGGGCGGCGGCGTGCTCGTCGTCAACACCGCCGCCGGCGCGCTCGGCGAGGGCGCCTCCTCGCTCGTCGGGGCGACGCTCCTCAACCTGCTCGGCCTGCTCGTCGAGGAGCAGGTGGCGCTCGAGCCGGGGCGGAGGCGCCGCATCGTCTCGCTGGTCGACGAGTCGAGCACGCTCGGCGCCGTCGACTACCCGCGCATGCTCTCCGAGCTCGGCAAGTACGGCGCGAGCTACGTGCTGGTGACGCAGTCGCTCGCGAAGCTCGACGCGGTCGACCGGGCGCTTGCGCCGACGCTCTTCTCCAACATCGACGGCCTCACCTGCTTCGGGGTGAGCGCCGAGGACGCGAGGCGGCTCGTCCCCGAGCTCGGGGGCGGCGTCGAGGTCTCCGACCTCGTCTCGCTCGACGACTTCCACTGCTACGCGCGCTGGTGGGACGGCAGCACGCGGCCCGAAGCCTTCTCGTTCCGTGTCGACCCGCCGCCCGCGGCGGCGCGAAGCCGGGCCGGGGCCATCGCGCGCGCCTCAGCCGAGCGGGTCGGCCGCCCGCGGGAGATCGTCGCCCGGGAGGTCTCGGGGGCGCTCGCCGAGCGCTCGCCCGCCCGCAAACCGGGCCGCGCGCGCACGCAGGCCGAGGATCTCGCCGCGCGGGCGATCGAGGGGTCGGGGCAGGCGGCCGCCGGCGAGGGTCCGCAGCCGGCGCCGGGCGGCCGCGGCAACGCGCAGAGGAAGCCGGCGCCGCGCGGCCGCGGCAACGCCCAGCGGAAGAATCAGCGGTGAGCGCCCGGGCCTCGCGCCTCGACCGGGCCCTCGAGTGGGTCGCGCGCCTCTCGCTCCTCGGCGAGGAGGAGCTCGCGTGCCTGCTCGACGCCCCGGAGCGCGAGGCGCGCGCGCTGCGCCTCGAGCTCGAGCGGCTCGGCTGGACCGAGTGGCTGGTCCCCGGCGAGCCCGGGCTCCCCGGGGAGCGCCTCTCCTGGGTGCGGGAGGCGGCGCTCCCGGAGCTCGCGCGGCTGCTCGGCGTCGCGGTGGGGGAGCTCCCCGCCCACGTTCCCGTGCGGCGGGTGGACGTCCTCGACCGGATCGTGCGCGTGGAGACCGCCGCCGGGGTGAACCGCTTCCTCGCCGAGCTGGCGGCCGACCCGGGCGTCCCGGGCGTGGAGCTCGAGGATGCGCGCTCGCTCCCGCTCGCCCTCCCGCGGCGCGGGCGCTGGTGGCCCCCCGGCGTCGATGGCTACGGCTGCCTCCGCGCGGGCTCGCTGCACGCGCCCTTCTTCGTGGCCTGGGACCGGGAGGCGGCTCCGGACGAGCACCGCCGGCTCCGGGCGCGGAGCTGGGCCGGGCCGGCGCCGGCGGCGGGCGGGAGCTGGGGGCGCGAGGGGCTGCCGCCCGTGCTCATCGTGGCGGCCGGCCGCCGCGCGGCGCCTCTCGGGGGGCGCGCCGCCACGAACGCGGCGGGGCGTCCGCCCCCGGGCCCGCCGGCGATCCTGATCGCGTCGTGGGCCGGCGCGGAAGAAGGTCCGGCCGGCGCGACATGGCTCGACCCGCTTTCGGGGCGCGCCGGTCCGCTGCTCGACGAGCTGGGATGGGGCGAGGCCCCGTCCCTGCCGCGTGTGCGCGTGGAGGGAGGCGCGGGACACCCGGTCGCCGCGGCGGCGCCTGCTCCGCTGAGGCGGTGGGCTGCGACCGCGGCGACCGCGCCCGGGACGCCCGCCGCCGAGCGCCTCGCCGCGCTGGCGATGGCGACCGATCCGGACGAGAAGCGGCTGCTGGAGCTCGTCGGCCGCTGGCCCCTGCTCACGGCGGGGCAGCTCGCGGGACTCGCGGCCCTCCCCGATGCGGCGGTGGAGAGGCGGCTGGCGGGGCTCCGGCGCCTCGGCGTCGTGCGCGTCGACGGCGACGCGCAACCCGGCGAGCCGGTCGAGGGCCAGGAGCTGCTACTGCTCACGCCGCTCGGCCTGCGCCTGCTCGCCCGCCGGGACGGCGTGCCGGTGCGCCGCTACGCGCGTCTCGCCGGCGTGAGCGCCCCGCACGCCTCGGCCGCCGGAAGCGCGTCGCCCTCGGGCGCGACACCGCCCGTCCGCCATCGCGCGCACCAACTCGGGCTCAACAGCGCGGTCGCCTGGCTCGCCTCGAAGGCCCGGGCCGGTGGCGGGCAGCTCGCAGCGTGCCGCAACGAGGCGCAGTCGACCAGTCGCTTCCGGCACGGGGGCGGCACGTCCTGGGTCCGGCCGGACGCGTCGGGCGTGCTCGTCCTCGGCGGGCGGGCGCTGCCGTTCCTGCTCGAGTATGACCGCGGCACGCTCGACTCGGGGGACTTCCGGGCGAAGCTCGCGGGCTACGGCCGCTACTACGCGGGCGATGCCTGGCGACACGACTTCGACGAGGCGCCGGGGCTGCTCTTCGTCTGCAGCGATGGCCGCGCCGAGGAGCGCGTGGCCCGGGCGGTGCGCCGCTTTGGGGAGGGATCCGGTTCCCCGCTGCCGGTGCTCCTGACCACCGACCAGCTTCGGGAGTGGAGCGCGGGGAGTCGCGGCGGGCTGCTGGGTCCGGTCTGGAGGACTCCCGCCGGGGCCGGTCCCCGCGTATCGCTGAGCGGGTCAGGTACCGTGCCGCCGCCCGGAGTCGCCGTCTCGGAGCGCAGGTCTCGTGGGCGAGCGTAGGCCACGCGGCGGCGAGCAGGCGGGGGGCGCCCGGCGCGCCCCGATCGCCGTGACCGTTCGGTGGCGAGCGGGGAGTCGCAGCCGGGCCTGGAACGAGCTCTGGCGGTGGCTGCTCGCCGATCTCGACGATGGCCTCGCTGATCGAGAGTCCGGAGAGCCCCCCGGCGAGAGGTAGACTCTGGCCCTCAGGGTTTGGAGTTGTCTTCCGGCGTCCCAGCGGCGTAGTAAACGCACCCAATCCCCTGCGTCAGAGTGGAGTGGCTTGCCGCCAGGTCAACTCAACGCCCTCTCGCATGCGCTCCCACTCGGGTGTCGGCGGCCTGCGGAAGAACGTCCATCTCGCCCCAAAGTCCTTCAGAGAAGACTCGATGTGGTACGCCGCCGGAGCGGATCTCGTCGACGCACGAGGCCCAACGGCAATGCCAGGCCACCATTCCCTCAGCATCTCGTGCGTCAACGAGGCGCAGGCCCTCGAGGCGCAGGTCGGGAAGACCCGCGACCCTATCGCGCAAGCGCTCGGGTGGATGGGACCCTTCTCCCCGCCTCGCACCATCACTGGCCACGGTGCCCTAGCCCGAACACCCTCTCTTCCCGCTCTCTCTCGTCAGCGCGATCACGTAGCTCGCTGAAGACCTTCACGCCCGCATCGATGAGTGTGCCGCGCCGTTCATCGTCTCCACGGTCGAGCTTCAAGAAGGCGTCGAGGGTTGCTTGCCAGTGGTGACTCTCCTCGCCCCACCAAGTGCTCTCCGAGAACTGCGTGTAGCTGACGACCCGCTCTGGTTCCCACCCGCGGCTGAGCGCGAGTAGGGCGCGTCCCATCCACTCCTCGTCCGGACCGCGTCGGAGACAGACCCAGTGGATGTCCTCGAGATCCGCGCGGTCTAACAGCGCTTCGGCCGTGCTCAGATCCGCACCGACGATCTCGGTGGCGACGTCCTGGAGTGGGAACGAGGGGGTACCGGAGGGAATCGCGTCAATCATCGCCATCCGGACGGCCAGGGGCAGGCCGCCGAGTGCTTCCACGAGCGAGTGCGGGAGCAGCCAGTGGTCGGCGGGGTCGCCGCCGAGCCTCGCGAACCACGAGCGGAGCCAATCGGCGAACAGTTCGGGATCGCCCTTCAGGAGCTCCGCGAACCAGTACTCGTCCGGCTGGCTCGCGACGATCACCTCGCGCCACCGAGCGCGCCCCTCCTCGGAGAGATCGGAGACGGTCAGGTTCGCCACCGGCATCACGATGGCGAGCGCCGAGTCGCGAGCAACTGCAGGATTGGGAGCGTCGAGCAGGCGCTCGGCCGTCCGGCTACCGATCTTGCCCTGCATCAGCAGCGCCTCGACCAACTGCCGATGCCGGCCTGTCAACCGCGCGATCGCCATCGCCTCGATCTCCTCGCCGACCGGGAGCGCGAGCGCGACCTGGATCGCGGCCCATGAGTACGAGTCATCCTCCAGAAAGGTCACCAGCCGCTCCCCGCAGCCTTCGGACCTAATCTCGACTGAGCGAGCAAGGAACGGCAGCAGGAGATCCGCGGCCGCGCCGCGCGCCGTCAGCGCGTCAACCCAGGCGATCGGCTCGGCGCTGGATTCGGCGAGGGATTGCGCCATCAGTGGGGTCAGGCGCGGGTAGGCGAGTCCGGCGGCGTCGGCCTCCTCGTCCGATCCGGCCAGGATTTCGACCTGTTCGTCCAGCGGCCGCTCTCTGACCTCCTCGGCCAGCCCGGCAACTGCCTCGATTGCTCCCCGCTCCCGCTCAGCCCACTCGTCGGCCGAACGGCGCCAGTCATCGGGGAAGAGGATGCTGAACTCACGGGGGATCGCGACCTCGATGCCCAGCTTGGCGCCGTATGGGCGGAGCTTCCGGAGTGCCCCGGGGCGCTCGGTGAGAATGTCGGCCATGCGCTCGACGACGCGGGGGGCCGCCTCCAGGATCGCGCTTTCCGATGCCTCGAAGGACGCGTCGCCGAAGCTGAGCTGGCTCGGGTAGACCCATGCGCCGAGACCGTCTACCAGGGCCTCGACCGCCCCATCCTTCTGGCGCTCCATGATGTCGAGCACGCGATCCCAGAGCTTAGCGACCGCCGCAACGACATCGGGCGAGAGCGGCGCCTCGATGATGGTGCCGGTCCGCCCGAGAGCGGGGTCCATGGACGTTCGGCGCAGCTGCGGGCGCATCGCGTGAGCCAGGGCGCGGAATCCGACCTCCGCGTCGTGGCCGGCGCGTAGCCACAGATCGACCCCCTCGACGGTCGCTCGCCGGATCTCGACCGGACTCGCCGCCGCCGCGATGTGATCGCCGATGACGCGAAGCGGGTGTTCCGGATGGCTGTGCTCGGCTCGATTGTCGCGGACGGCCAAGGCGAGGAGGAGAGGAAGCGTTGCCGATGGATCGGTCTCTGAGCGGTGCGCCTGCAGGATGATCTCGCGGCCGAAATGCGGCCAGCGTTCCAGTGCCTCTCCGAGCTCGGCCGGCCCGAGGAGCGCGAAAGCCACCACAGCCTGAGAATCGCGGCGATCGACGAGATCGCGGACGAAGGCCCTGTCGAACTGCGCTCGGCCGTGCATCGCGCCGAGCAGCGGCAGCGCGGCGATTGCGGGGGTGTCTAGGCACTCGAGCGCTGCATGAAGGGGAAGCGAGTCTCCGCGAGGCCCGTAGACCTCCCGCACGAGCGCGTAGCGCAGGTCCGGCGGCTCGACGCGGAGGTGGATGGCCCCGGCGACCGGGGGAGCCTCGTCGAGCGTGCCGCCGGTCGCGAGACCCCGGATCAGATCGGAAACTGTGGGCGGGGGGAGGTGGAGAGCCTCGCCGGCCTGCTCGAGCGTTGCGCCGTGATTCCCGGCAAGGGCCAGGAATCCAAGCACATGCCGGCTCTCGGCGCCGAGCGAACGCGAATACCAGCCGACGACGTCCCGAAGCAGTGCATCGCCGGTCGCGATATCCCGCAGGTCTCCCGTGAGCGCCGCGGATGCGAGGGTCACCGCGCGACCGACGCAGCCCCGAGCCTGGTTGATGAGCGCGGCCTGAAGCGCGACCGGTCCGCCGATACCCATGCCCTCGATGACGCGGAGAATCTCATCGCGCTCGAGCTCGCTGACCTCAAGCCGCACGGAGCCGGGGAGGGCTCCGGCAACCTCGTCGGCGCTTCCTGGCCAGGTGACGGCCACGATGGCGAAGTCCGCGCTCATCTGCGCCCGCAGCTGCCGTAGGCGGCTCAGTCTGTCCGTCTGCAGGTGGGCATCGTCCGCCACGATCCTCGCCGGACCCATGTCGCGGATGGCGTCCTCGAGGTCGCCGATGTCCCAGCCATCATCGAAGAGACCCCAGTCTTCCTTCATCACCTGTTGGAGCAGGAAGGTCTTGCCGATTCCGGGCTTGCCGACGATGACCAGATCACCCTCGGAGGCTCGCAGCGCCTCGCCTTCCCGGTCACGCCCGACGAGTGGAACCTCCGGCGTGGGTCTGCGCGTGGCAGGAAGCCGTGTCAGCGCGCGGGCCTCGCCGGGGACGCCGAGCAACTCCCGGCGCCAGGCCGCGCTCCGGTAGAGCATGCCGATGAAGTCGGTGCGGTCATGCGTCGCGGCGAGCCGGACTCCGAACTCGTTCCGCAGGGACTGGTCTAGTTCGCGGCGTCGGCGCCCGCTGACCGGCCTAGATGTCGCGAGCACGACCGCGCGGCGCTCGCCGCCCGCCTCGACGTAGCTCCTGACGTTGCGCTCCAAGTTGGCGCGGGCGTCTTTCTTGACGGTGGCCACGAGGAAGAACGGGGTGCCGTCGGGAAGTTCACCGACCCCATCCATGCCTGCGTCGTTGCCGCCTCCGACCGGGCGGAGCGACGGGTAGTGGTGCTCCCGCAACAGGTCGACCGCACAGGGCTCGAACACGTCGCCCTTGAGCGGCCGCGCGATGGCTTCCTCAATCGCACCGTGCAGCGTGTCCGGCACTCGCACCCTCCGCCGACTGGACTGCGACGATCCAGTATGGCGTCCCGGCAACGCAGCACGCAGTGACTTGGCATGCCGCCCCAGGCCTAGGTCGCCCGACGCCTCCGCGTGTCCCGAGCCACCGTCGCGAAGTGGGTCCGGCGCTACCGATGGCAGGGAGTGCCGGGCCTCGAGGACCGCAGCTCGGCGCCCCACCGCCATCCGCGGCGCATCCCCGAGGAGTTGGAGCGTGCCATCTGCGCTGTCGGCCGCAGTGCCGGCTTCGGGCTACACAGCATCGGCTGGGCGCTCGGCCTCGCCCGCTCCACCGTCTACGCCGTGCTGAGGCGCTTCGGCCTCCACCGCCTCGACCGGCTCCACCGCATTCAGCCGCCGGACCGTGCGCTACGAGCACCCGGCCCACCGGGACCTCCTGCACCTCGACGTGAAGCAGCTGGGGCGCATCCCCGAGGGCGGCGGACATCGCTAGGGAATTCAACGGCTCCGAGTTCCGTGCGCGCGCCTCTGGGCAGACGGTCTCATTTCTCGGCGCGAAGCAGCGCTTCATCCACGCCGGGCGTCCGCAGACCAACGGCTGCGTCGAGCGGGTGCAGGGGACCATCCTTGAGGAGTGCCGGAAACCGGCGTTCGCGCGTCACCTGATCCCGAAGCAGAGCGGGCTCAGGCGTGACCTCGACCGCTACTTGGACTACTACAACACCGACCGCGCCCACACCGGGCGCTCGACGCGTCGGCGCACGTCCGAGGCCGCGCCCAGCGGCTGGCGGTGGGTATCGCATCCACTCTGCTTGTTCGGTATCTTCGCCCTAGCCCGTTGGTGATTGAGTCAACATCGCCCTAGGCAGGACGGCCCACGGCTCCACTAAACCATCAGAAGGCCGGACGACAACACCCAAGCGGACGTCGGCCGCTACTCACGGGTTCCCTCAGCCTGACTGAAGTCCTGTTGATGGGTGCTTGGCAACCCACGGCGTTGCGATGCCGCGTGATCGACGGCCAGAGTCGGCTCGCACTGAAGCTCGCATGAGTCGAATCCTCCGCCACCTCGATACGACCCTGCGGAGGCTGAGTGCGCTCTTCATCATCATTGGTGTGGTGGCGACAGTGGGTTTCGGCCTTGCGGAATCCTGTGGCGGGCCGGTAGCAGAACACTCCGATCCCTCGCCGAGCAGCGGTGGCGCCACCACTGAATCTGAGTGTCTGTCCGACTCCGAGCAGTCCTGGATTTCACGAGTCTATGTCGCCATCGAGGGTGTGGCCGTCGCGGACATCGCAGAGCTGACGTCACTGCTGCGAGAAGATCCGACGCTGCTTGGCGACGACACTTGGCGGGGGCTGATGGATAACGCCATGCTCACCGTCCAGGCGAGCCGCGATACCCTGGTGAGCTTGTCAGACGCGCCCTCCGCGAGGAGTTGGCGAGTGGCTGAGTTGAACCGGGGCATCGCCCAGCATGCATCGTTGGCGGTCCAGAACATGAGCCTCGGCATCGAACAGGGCAATGCTCGGCTGATTGAGTTGGCGATCGATAGTCTTGGCATGATGGGTGCCGGCATCTTGGCGAACGACATCCTGATTAGGTCGCTTTGTGAGTAGCGCTGCATCCCGCGTCGGCTGCACCGCGTCAGCCGCCACACCGTGCGCTACGAGCACCCGGCCCCCGGGGACCTGCTGCACCTCGACGTCAAGAAGCTGGGACGCATCCCCGAGGGTGGCGGACACCGTGTCCACGGCCGCTCCGCCGCGACGCCGCGGACCCGGGGCCTCGACTACCTGCACGTCGCCGTCGACGACCACAGCCGCCACGCCTACGTGGAGGCGCTCCCAGCGAGCGTGATCCGAGCTGCGCCGCCTCCCTCGAACGTGCGCTGGCGCACTTCGGCCGCCGCGGCGTCCGCGTGCGCCGCGTGCTCACCGACGACGCGAAGAACTACACCTCCACCCGGGTCTTCCAGGCGGTGGCCGAGAGAGCCCAGGTGCGCCTGCTGCGCACCAGGCCTCACCGCCCTCAAAACGAACGGGAGGGCCGAGCGCTTAATCCGGATCCTGCAGGACGAGTGGCCGTACGCCCGACCGTATCGCTCCAACGAGGAGCGGCCGCACGAGCTCCCGCGCCGGCTCCATCGCTACAACGCGCGGCGATCGCACGGCGGCATCGACGGCGCCGTCCGCGCGTCACGTCAGTAGCTAACGTTCGTGGGAGGCAAACCTAGCGCGCGCAGGGGCGGCGGTGCTATCGTTCGATTGCGAGGAGGCCAGCGAGTGACTACGAGGTCGCAGCGTCAGGCACAGCCTGGGGATAAGGACTTCGCCACGAGGGCGGACCTCGCACGTCTGCAGGGCGCCGTCGAGTCGCGGCTTGGCAACGTCGAACGAGATGTAGCCACCCTCAAGAAGGACGTCAAGGCACTCAAGGGCGACACTGAGCAGATCCTCGACATCCTGACCGGCTCTCGCCCGTGAGCGACGAGAGTCCGCGCGGCCGACCGCCGAAGCCGATGCCCTACTCCATCCTCGACACGCGCGCCGAGATCAACCGGACGGCGCGAGGCCAGTAGATGGCCGACTTAGACGACGTCATAGAGGTCTTGAACAAGATCGGCCGCGAACTAGAGGGCATCCGCCAATCGGTTGAAGCCCAGGAGATGGCGTATCTTGAGTCGCGCGACGCCAGCAAACTCGACCAGGACATGCGGGCGTTCGTGACGGAGCGACTCTTGGACCTGCGGCGCGCCCGCGGCATCTGACGAAGCCATCGCCCTGCTGGTCTAGTCGGCTATGTGATTCTCAGGCGACTCACTCACGTTCATCGGCACTACGCGCGCGGTTCAATCTGTTCCCGGAAATACGTCTGTGCCTTGTTTATCTCGTCCACGATATCTTCCCTCGGGGTACCCGTGTGAACGAACACGAGCACCTTCTCGACCTTGGGTCATGAATGTCCATGTGCATACCCCAGATGCCCGGACTCGATGGGTGCCGCCGTCCTCGAAGCCGACGGAAGTAGAAGTCCTGTCCGTCTGGTCCGGCCAACTCGAGCTGGTAGAGAAAGGGCAACGAGTGCGGGCTGCTACGACCATCCGTCACGCAGGTGCCCGTTCTCGTATAGGCCCCGTTGGTTGGCTGGACGATCTCCACATTGGACGCGCTGCTCGAGAGTCCGAGGAGACCCCTGGTGAGAAGCAGATTCTGGCCCCGGCCGCCTGGTTCGCTCAAGGCCGTACCACGCAGCAGGGTACGCCACGACGGCACGGAGATAGCGGCTCGCAGTAGCGGACCGGGTTCGCGGCGCCCGGGCGCCGTAGCCGGTCGGGCACGCGCCGCCCGATGTATTGCCGCGCCGTCTCGGGCTCGGCGGGTGTGCCGACGAATCCCCAGCGCCCCGCATGCGTCTCCCTGCCGGAGAAGTTCTCGCTCGACGCCGGGAGCCAGCTCTCCGGTCGGAAGGCACCGACCACGACCCCGCGACAGTGCGCTAGCACGAGGTGGTACCGGTCGACGCGGCTGCGATCGATGATCCAGGCGAAGCGGGCCGCCTCGTAGGGGTCCGTGCCGCTCCGGTAGCTCGGACCGACGGAGACGAGCATCAGCGGTTCGAGCACGTCGAACGGTGCGGTGTCCTCGATGCCGGGGCAGTCCCTTCTGACCATCGATCCGCCTCTCAATCCAGTGCGCACACCCAGACGACCGGAGCCGTCGTTGGTCTCCGACTCGGTGATGGCGTGGCGCGCCGCAGCAGGGCGACCGCGGTATGTCCACGCCCGCCCCGGTGCGCGGCCATGCGGCCCGCGCGGCCGCGAGGCAGCCTATCGCACGCCGCGCGGAGCGACAGCCCGCGGTCCGGACGCCCGCCCCGCACTACAATCCCCGGCGGCTCATCGCGGGAGCGGCGCCGCCGCGCCCATCGACAACTGCAGGGACGGGGCAGCGCATGGCTGACGAACTCAAGGTCTGGGCTCTGGGCGGCGGAGCCGATGTGGCAGTCGTCGAGAGCGTCACCATTGAGCTTGAGGAACGTCTCGAAGAGGCGCTGGTCCGGCGTCCGGAGATGCTGGAGCCGGGGCTTCATCTGGTCGGGCACCAGACGCCGACTGAGAGCGGCCCGCTGGACCTGCTGGGCGTCGACGAGGGAGGCCGCCTGGTCGTCTGCGAGTTGAAGCGCGAGAGGCTGACTCGCGAGGCGGTGACGCAGTGCATCGACTACGCCTCGGCGCTGAACGTCAGGACGCCCGAGCAGATCGCGGAGCTCATCAGCGAGCACTCGAGCGGGCGGGGGATCGAGGAGATCGACGACTTCGAGGAGTGGTACATGGAGCGCTTCGAGGGGAACGACCTGGC
>VYDC01000122.1:15530-24846 GCA_009843585.1 Chloroflexota bacterium
CTGCTGCCCCCGCGACTCCTGCTCGTCGGACTCGGCGTGGATACGCGCGCGGAGCGGATGGCTCGGTTCCTCTCGGAGCGCGGCGTCGACATGTCCGTCCTCACGTTCTTCGGCTTCCGGCACCGCGACGAGACGCTGCTCGCACGGCAGGTCGAGGTGGAGCGCGACGGGACGGCGCCGCCAGCGCGCCCGTCCGGCCAGAGCGCGGCCGAGAAGCGGCAGGCGCTCCAGAGGCGGCTGGCCGAGCGGGGAATGACCGACCTGTTCGACGAGATCGCCGGCACCCTGCGTAGTGTCCTTCCCGAGTCCTCCCAGAACACCGGCGCATGGGGAATCAGCTTCAACCTGCCCTTCGGCGCGGGCCGTCGCCGGTTTTGTCATCTCTGGGTCGAGGAGGACGTCGGCGCCCGGGTCCAGTGGTACGCGATCCCGGAGCACTACGAAGCCGATGCGCTCGACGCGCTCGCTCAGGAGGGCGAACGACTCGGCTGGCTGCCCGTGCGGGGCGGCCTCTCTCTCAACATCGCCGGCGATGAGCGGTGGCGGCAGGTGCACGAGGGTCTCACCCGCTTCGTTGCGACAGCTCTGGAATCTTGGAACACCGCGCCGCAGGTTGGTGTCGGCGAGTTCCGGGAGCGGGTGTGGTCGTACTTGCGGGACGTGCCGCCCGGCACGGTGGTGACGTACAAGCAGGTGGCTGAGCAGGCGGGGTCTCCCGACGCGGCCCAAGCGGTCGGGAGCATCATGCGCGCCCTCCGCGACGACACCGACGTCCCGTGGCATCGGGTTGTGAACGCGCAGGGGCGTCTCGCCACAGCCGAGTCGCGAGAGCAGCGCGAGAGGCTCGGCGAGGAGGGGATCGACGTCGGCGAGGACGGGTCCGTCGATCTCGAACAGCACCGGTGGCGCGGGTGACGCGCCCGCGTGAGGATCGAGGCGGGCCTGCGCTTACTCGAGTGGAGCGGACCGGAACAGGCGTGTATGTGCCCCACCATTGGGGACTACAAACGTACGTGGCCGACGGCCCCCTCCGCTGGTAGGCTGCCACGGCCCACCACGGCAGCGTCTACCCATTGCGGGGGCACTCATGGAGCAGGACCGGCCTCCAGCGCGGCCGCCCAAGTCGGGGACGAACTGGAAGTGGTACGTCGCGGGCTTAGCGGCAGCGTTCTTGGTCGGGGTGGCAGTAGGCGCTGGCGTCGGCACGGAGACGCAGGATGATGCTGCGGTAGTCAGCGTGCCGCCAACCGCAGCGACACCCGAGGCGACGCCGACCAAGGAGCCGGCCACAACGTCCACCCCTGAGCCGACCGCAACGCCGACCAGCACGCCCGAGCCGACGCCGGCGCCGACCAGCGCGCCCGAGCCGACGCCGGCGTCCGTCGACGAGGCAGAGATCCGTGCGGCCGCATTCAGTGTGTGGTACGAGGTCAACGGCTACCCGGTGTCCGCGCTGCCCGAGGTGCTCGAGTTCGTAGACGCGGCGTGCGAGTCGCTGGAGGGCGGTGCGACCGCCGAGGAAGCGGCGCTGGTGATACTCGCGTCGGTGGAGCCGGACCAGTGGGAGACGATGGCGATCATCCTTGGCGCGGGCGTCGAGGCGTACTGCCCGGACCAGTCCTACAAGTTCACGGCCTGACCCGCCAGCGACGCGGCGGGGCCAGCGTGCTACTGGGGTCGTACCGGTCGCCCGGAGGTTTTGGGAGGCTCGGGCCAGACCGCCAGCCGGGGAGCTCTATGCCTCCTCGCGGTCTTGTCTCCGTGATTCTCCTCGGAAGGCCGGTCATTCCCGCTGCGCCGTGAGGACGCACCCACCGTGGAAGCGCTGCTGCTTCTCATCGCCCTCTGGTTCGCCGCACCCGTCATCCGTCTCTGTTCTACCGTTTCGCGGCCCTGACGAACATGCGTGCGCCACCTCTGTCTATACTCCGCCAGCCTTGACAGCCGCAGATTCGCGGTGTCAGGCTCGTATTGCTCAGTGCCCGGTGGTTGGATGCCAACCGTCCGGTGATCATCACGAAGGGGTCGCGCAGCGACCCCTTCCTGCTTTCCGTTACTGACCAAGCCAGAGGGCCTCGAAGTACGGCGGCGCGAGCGAGATGACGGAATCCGCGACATCTCGCAGTCTGCGGGACGAGTTCGGGGTCCCGAATAGGGCGACCTCGGCTTTGCGTCCGAAGTCCTTCACGGCCTGCACCGCGTCGGCGAAGTCGGTGTCGCCGCTGACGAGGATCTCGGTGTCGTAGTTCCCCCCGGGCAGCGTGCACGAGCATGTCCGTCGCGATGCGAGTGTCGATCCCCTTCTCGACGGGAGAGACCGATTCCGGTCGGTAGACGAGCGCTCCGAGCCTGATCTCCAGGTCGGGAACCCGGCGGAGCCGGGTCGAGGAAGCGCTGGTGGCTGCGGAATGCCTCGGGGTCGCGCGTCTGGTCGACCACCGCGTTGTAGTAGTAGCCCCGGACCAGGTCCCGGTTCTCGCCACAGAGCACGGTGCACAGCTTCTCGAAGCTCACATCGGTGCGGCGATACTCCTCGCGCAGGTTGTGGTAGAGGTTGCTGCCGTCGATGAACACCATGACCCTGTTGATCGGGAGATCTCCTTCCGACTGAAGCCTGCCGATGCACGGCACTGCGAACCCTCGGGAACTTGGCACACGTCGCTCCGTTCCCCCTCGCGCGTGCCGCTACGCAGGTCGCCTTCGACGATCGCGGCGCCGCGGACTTCGCACGCACCGCCGTGGGACGCGCGACCCAACTGCTCCGTCACGTGCCATGCCGACGACAGCCGCGCCTACCGGAATCCTCGACGACTGCCAACCCACAATGCTCGGTGCCGCCGAGTTCGTCGCGAAGTGGAGCGACAGCGCCCGCCGCGAGAGGGCGGCGTCGATGGCCGCAGCAGCTCCCGAGCACGGCGGCGGTCCACCGCGACCCAGCGCCCGCGCTGACTCGCTTACCTCTGGAATCGCGCTCAGCTCACCGCCACAGCCGACCGGCTCGCCACACCCACACCAGCAGGCGCAGCGGCCAGGGGAGCCACACGCGCCGATTGGCCCCTGCGCGCGTCGCACGGGGCTTGAGCTGGGCGGCGGGCGGTATCCGCGCCTTCCGGGATGTCCCGCGGGCCGAGTGCACGCCATCTCGGCTCTGCGCCTCACCGCGGCTCACTCGTCTCTCTTGACGGGCGCGGGTGTTTGCCTCGCGCTCCCGCACCGGGCACTCGCCGGGGTCTACCTCGGCGGGCTCGTCGAGGGAATTCTACTGCGAGGTGGTACAGGGGTTGAAGGCATGGACGTCCCGTGCCGACCGCATCGGAGTTGCGTAGCGTCGCGGAGGCGAATCAGAGGAGATGACCGGGCCTCAACACCTATGTGTACCGGCCCTTCTCACCCGCCTGCTCCGAGAATGCGACGGGTAGCTCGCCGCCCCGTCGCAAGTCCTCCTCCGGGGATGTCGCTACGGCGGGCCAGGAATGCCGAGCGAGCGCTGGCATCGCGCCCGCTCGCGCTGGCAATGCGGTCAGTTGCTCGCTCCCGGCGCGGCATGCCCGCCCTCTCCGGCTACCGTCCCGGCCTTCTCGACCCGCTCAGGCGGCCTCGGCGTCCGCGGCGTCCATGCATAGAGCTCCTGGACAACCGCGCGGTAGAACTCGTCTAGGAGCGCCCGGACGGAGCGAACGAAGGGGCGCTTTCCACCGCCCCGCGACACGCCCATGTCCCGAGTCAGGACGAGACGGAAGTACTGCGGGTTGATGCTGCGGTCAGCGAGAAGGGCCGCAGCGGGCTGCTCGATCAGTGCCGCGAGCGGGTGCGGTACGGCACCTCGACGTGACTCGAAGGCGGTGTGAACGTGCAGGTCACCCGGCCCGTTCTCACGCAGCTGTCGGATGAGCCAGTTGACCCGCGTCCGGGGCATGCCTTCGCGGGGCGCATCCACTTGCAGCGATGCGGAGAGCTTCTGGCTCCTGAGGTCGGCGCGCAGCGTGATGTCGGAGACGGTATCGGGCACTCGCAGGACGCACTCGAGGACGCCGTCCTCGGCCAGCATCCTGGCTGCCCGCTCTCGCCGGCGGGCGGGGTCTTTCAGGTCGCGCCGCGGGATGATCTGCCGCACGTCCCGGCCCAGCTGGCGTCCCAACTCGAGACAGAGGTAGCGCGAGATCTCCTCCCACCTGTCGACCACGTCCCGGGTGCCATCGTCGTTCCGACGGACCACGCGACGCTTCACGTCATCGAGAACGCGCGTCCAGTGCGGCCCCATGTCCTCGGATCGCATGGTGCCCGCGTTCTCGTGTTGGAGGTAGGCGATGAGCTCGCCCAGGATCCAGTCCTGGTCGGTGTCTGCGACACCGCGGTGCTCCTTCTGCATCACGGCCTCGGTGAGCAGCGCCACCCAGGAGATGTGGTGGAGCTTGACCTTGCTCCGCTTGTGCAGCCTCACGCCGGACGGGTGGTCGCCGGTGGCCGGGACGATCTGGTTCGAGATCGTCACCACCGCGTCGTAGCCCTGGTGTCGCGCTGCATCGACGTAGGACTCGACCTGCTCTCGCCGGAGCACGCTCGCCCGCGTCTTAACCTCGAAGAGAGCCACCCACGTCTTCTTCCCGCGCTTGATCTCCACGAGCCCATCCGGACGCACGTCCGGGCCGCCCGGCATCTTCAGCGTCACCTCGACGTAGGCCCGGGGGGCACCTGCTGGAGCGCCGAAGCGTCTGCGGAGGATCGCCCTGCCGAACTCGTCCACGGCCGTCAGCACGCTCAGCAGGGCGGATGTCGCCCTGGTCTCGCGCTCGCGCTCGCCCTTGATGCCCGAGGTCGGGATGATGCGGGCCGGCTGGCGGGTCACCGTCGTGGCCATATGGTGGTTCCTCCCAAAAAACCTGCAGGCTCGGCCCCCTGCGGCAGATGCCGGACCGCGTCGTCTCCGTGCTGCGGCATGGTCCACCTGTGGGGCTGGCACTGCCTCGCGACACCCGGGATTCTAGGCCACCGGGTCCCATGGCGATGGTCGAGCCGCCCGATCGCCTCCCGGCGACTCGGCGCGCTCCCGCGACTCTGGGCCTGAAAATACGAAGCCGCTGGCGGCAGGCCTGTGGTCCTGCGAGTGCACGGATCGCACGAGGACGGGGGTAGCTCGGCCCGCGGTACGTTCGGGCCCCACCAGGCCGGACGACCGCGACCCTTCGGCAACGCGTGGGGTCCGCCTTTCGCCGCACTTGCATTAGCACATATGATCTACCGCGGTGACGGGAGGGTAGTTCATGAGAGCCATCGTGTACTCGCGGGTGTCCACGGACGGGCAGGAGCGGGACGGCTCCTCGCTCGACACGCAGGAGCGAGCCTGCCTTGAGCTCGCCCACGAGCGGGGATGGACGGTCGTGCGCCGCATCCGCGACACGGCGAGCGGCAGCCTCCTCGATCGCGCCGGGATGGATGAGCTCCGGTCCGCGCTGAGCCGGGGCGAGGCTGGCGTCGTCGTGGCCTACGCCGTCGACCGGCTCTCCCGCAACCAGAACCACATCGGGGTGCTCTTCGACGAGCTGGAGCGAGCGGAGGCTCGCCTCGAGCTCGTCACCGAGCGCTTCGAGGACACGGCGGTGGGGCGCTTCATCCTCGCGGCCCGCGCCTTCATCGCCGAGGTGGAGCGCGAGAAGATCGCCGAGCGCACTATGCGCGGCAAGGAGGAGCGCGCGCGCAGCGGGCGCATACCGCAGGCGACCGGCCGGGGCTGCTTTGGCTATACGTACGACCCGCAGAGCGGCCGACGCGAGATCGAGCCCTACCAGGCGGCCGTCGTGCGCCGCATCTTCCAGCGCTACGCCGAGACCCGCAGCTTCTCGGCGGTCGCCAGCGAGCTGAACGACGCGGGCATTCCGGCGTTCGCGGGCGGTCGCTGGTATCCGATCACGATCCGCCGAATGCTCCTCAACGCGGCCTATGTCGGGCGCACGGTGTACCGGCGCACCAAGCGCGTCCGCACTCGCGCGGCGGGCGCGCGCCGCCGCAGCAGGGTCGTCGAGCGGCCCCCCCAGGAGCAGATCGAGATCCCCGGCGCGACGCCGGCGATCGTCGACGCTGTTCTCTGGGATCGCGTGCAGGAGTTGCTGGCCGATCCGGTGCGGGTGTCTCGCCGGCCCGTCGCGCGGCGGCGCTACGTATTGCGGGGCCGGCTGCGGTGCGGACACTGCCGGGGGACGATGGTCGGTCACACCATCAGTCCCGGGACGAGGGTCTACCACTACTACCGCTGCAGGCACGTCTACGCCGGCAGGGGCCAGAAGAAGTGCATGGGACGCTACGTGCCCGCCGACGCGCTGGAGCAGGGCATCTGGTCCGAGCTGCTGAGCGTGCTGTCTAAGCCCGAGCTCGTGCTCAGGGAGCTCCACGACGAGGCACGTGCTCAGGTTGATCCTGCTGAGATCGCCCGCCTCGAGGCACGTATCGCCTCCCTCCAGAAGCGCGAGGAGAAGCTCGTCAACCTCTACAGCTACGAGGGGGTCGACGGCGACATCGTGCGCCGCGAGCTTGAGGGACTTCGCCGCGAGCGCACGACGCTCACCGACGAGTTCGAGCTGCTGACATGTCGCGCCGCCGCGCTCGAGCCCGCCGTGGACGAGGCGACGCTGCGGACTGCCTGCGACGCGATAGCCCAGCGTCTCGACGGCGCGGGGCCCGACGATCAGGTGCGCGTCTTGGAGGCGCTCCAGATCAGCGCGCTGGTCACGCGCGAGGAGGTCACGGTCGAGGCGATGCTGCCGATCGCGCCCTCAGACCCTCTCCTAGACGGCAAAATTTCAGGCCCACTGCACGAACATGGGCATGACGACGTGGACGAAGGCGTCATCCCCGACCGGGCGGAAGACGCCGGGGCTCGAGGGAGATGACGTCTCCAGCGCGACCCGCTCCGTCGCGACCGCCTGCAGCACGTCGGTGAGGTAGCGGCCGTTGAAGGCGATTTTCGCCTCATCGCCTTCGACGATGCCGTCGATCTCGCCCTCGTTCGTGCCGATCTCCTCGGCGCGGGCGCTGACCAAGAGGCGACCCGGCTGCCCCGGCTCGCCCTCGCTCGCGACCAGCCGCACGATGCCCGAGCCGTCACGCGCGAAGATGGAGGCGATGCGCGCCTCGCGCATGAACTCGTCCAGCAGCACCTCCGTGCGCGTGCTGTGGCTCGGAGGGATCAGCTGCTCGTAGTTCGGGAAGGTGCCCTCGATGAGCTGCGCGACGAGCGTCGCGTGACCGATATCGAACTGGGCCTGGCGGCCCGAGGTGTTGAAGCTCACCGCCACCGTCTCCTCGCCGGACTCCGGGAGCAGCCTCAGCAACTCGCCGAGAGCCCGGGCCGGCACGATCGCCGTACGCTCCTCGGTCTCCTCGGGGAGCTCCAGCGTGTGGACGGAGAGACGGAAGCCGTCGGCCGCCGCGAGGACGACCTTCGTGCCGCCGATGGCCATCTGGACACCCGTCAGCACGGGGCGCGCATCGTCGGTCGCGGCGGCGAAGACGACCTGGCTCAGCGCACGCCGGAGAGCCGCCGCCGGAATCCTCAGGGCGGGCAGATCGGCGACCGGCGGGATCGGGGGGAACTCCTCGGGGTCCATGCCGCCTATGGAGGCCTCGTTCCTCGAGCACGAGAGGTGCGCCTGCCGCGAGCGCTCGGCGAGCGTCATCTCGATGGTCGACGAGGGGAGCGACCCGACGAACTCGGAGAGCAGCCGCGACGGGAGGGTCAGCGAGCCGGGCGTGTCGACGTCCCCCGGGATCGTGTAGGTGATGGCGATGGTCTCGGCGTCGGTGGCGCTGAGCGTGATCGAGCCGTCCGAGGCCTCGAGCAGGACGTGGTTCGTGATAGGCAGCGTCGTGCGCGCCGGGATCGCGCGGGCGACCGCGGAAAGCCCGCGGTTGAGATCCTCCTGCTGGCAGGTGAGTCGCATGACGCGCCTCGGCTATTCGCTCATGCGCGTGCGCGCTTGCGCGAGCGTACCCGAGTATAGGGCTAGTGCGGAGCGCGTAGCAACGACCGGGTCGGTCTCGCGGCGCGTCGTCGCCCGCGGCGCCCGTCGGGGTTGCGGACCGCCGCCGCTGCGCCCGGCCGCGCCGGAATCGGTTCAGGCGATGCCCGGCAGGTCGACGACCTCGCTCAGCGAGCCGATCTCGACATCCGCGCGGGGGACGTCCTCGGGGTACTCGCCGACGTCGCCGCGTCGTATCCATGCGGCGCGCAGGCCCGCGTGCTTCGCGCCGTGGATGTCGGCTTGTGGCGAGTCGCCCACGTAGAGCACCTCGGCGGGGTGGAGGTGCAGCCTCTGGCAGATGGCCTCGAAGACGACGCGGTGGGGCTTGTAGGCGCGGAGCGACTCGGAGGACGCGATCGCGGAGAAGCGGAGCCGGGCGCGGGTGATCGCGCTCTGCAGGAAGTCGTCGTCGGCGTTGGAGAGCAGCCCCACGAGCAGCCCCCGCGCCGCGACCGCCTCGACCGCGTCGTGGGCGTCGGGGTAGGGGTCGGCCTCGGCGAGATGGCGGCGCAGCCGGTCGGCGGCCACCACGGCGTCGCCGGCGAGATCGTGCTCCCGGAAGGCGTGGTCGAACTGGCGTCGCCAGATCTCCCACGTGGAGATCCACGGGGGGAGCGGCCCCGCGACCGTCTGCGCGCGGTCGATGGAGCCGTCGTCGCTCGCGTGCTCGGCCCAGGGGCCGACGCGGAGGAAGGACTTCCGCACGGACTCGACGAAGCCGTCGAGGTCGGCCTCGAGTCCCTGTTCAGCGAGGATCGAGGCGAGCAGCAGCCGGTGCTCGGACTCGGTGAAGCGGAAGAGCGTCGCGTATGCGTCGAAGACGACGGCGCGGATCGGGCCGTCGGGGGCCGGGGATCGGGGCTCGCTCATCTGTGCTGCCACCCCGGCGCCCGCGCCGCGCGCCCGCGGGGATCGCCTTCCGGCGTCAGCATCGCCGGCGTGCTCGGGCGGCCATCGGCTCCACCCCTCCGCCGCTCCGGCCGGTCGCCACGGGCCGGTCGTGGCGCGCGCCGGCCGCCGATCGCACGTAGGAGTCTAGGGTCCGGGCCCGCGCCGCGACAGCCGGCCGACCCCGGTCCGGGCCCCGCCGCCGGCTCGCCCGCCGTTCAGGATCCGGCGCGAGGCCGCCCCGCTCCCGCGGCCGCGCGCAGCTGCCGGCCGCGGTCGCGCCCGACCCGCGCGGCATCGGCCGCGGGGCCGACGGCGTCGCCCACGAGCGGAAGGGCGCCCGCGGGGCCGGGTAGCATCGCCCGCAGCGAGACGAGCCCTGCGTCCACCGTGGCGTGCGCGCCCACGCGGCG
>VYDC01000093.1 GCA_009843585.1 Chloroflexota bacterium
CCTCCGCCGAGCTCCAGCCCGGGCCCGGCTTCTCGGTGCTGGCCGGCATCGAGCGCCCCGAGCTCGCCTCCGCCCTCGGCGAGGAGGCGCCGGCGCGCGCCGCGGCGGCGCTCCGCGCGCGGGCGCCCCTGCTCGTCTGCGACCTGGGCGTCTCGGTCCCCGCCTCGCTGCTGCGCCCCGGCGACGAGCTGCTGGTCGTCTGCGGCTGCGATCTCGTCGCCGTCTGGAACGCCCGTATCGCGCTCCCCTCGCTCCGCGCGCGGGCGGGAGGCGCGCGCGTGCGCGGCGCCCTGAGCCGGCGCCAGGGCCGCGAGCACTACTCGCCGCGCGCGCTCGAGGGCGCGCTCGGCATCGAGCTCGCCGGCTCCGTCCGCGAGGAGGGAGAGGGCGCGAGGCGCGCCCTCTCCCGGCAGGAGCCGCTCTCGGAGTCCGGGGGCCGCGTCGCCTCGGACCTGCGAGAGCTCGCCCGGGCGCTCGGCGGCGAGGGCGCCGTCGCGCCGGAGCAGCAGCTCCCGCTCTCAGAGCTCCGGCCCTTCGGGCTGCCGGCGGGGGCGCTGCGGTGGTGACGGGCGAGGCCCCGGGCCGCGAGCGGGCGATCCTCGACTCGGTGCGCGAGGAGCTCGGGAGCCTGCTCGACGCCGACCAGCTGCTTGCCCCGGGCCCCGACGCCTACCGGCAGGCGGAGCGCCTGGTGGCGGAGCGCATCG
This sequence comes from Chloroflexota bacterium, assembly GCA_009843585.1. Classification (GTDB taxonomy): domain Bacteria; phylum Chloroflexota; class Dehalococcoidia; order UBA2979; family UBA2979; genus VYDC01. The sequence continues at coordinate 708 of VYDC01000093.1, forward strand.
CCTCCGAGAACCGCCGCGCCGCCTCGCTCGGCCGCCCGCCCCTCTCCGATCCGGAGCGCCTCACGCGGCGCATCCTCGACGAGCTGCTCGGCCTCGGGCCGCTGCAGCCGCTGCTCGACGACCCCTCGGTCGAGGAGATCATCGTCAACGGCCCGGAGCGCGTCTTCTCCATCTCCGGCGGCCGCAAGGCGCTCTCGGAGGTCGTCTTCGAGTCGGACGAGCAGCTCCTCGCGCTGCTCAGGCGCGCCATCGGGCCGCTGGGCCGCCGCCTCGACGAGACGAGCCCGATGGTCGACGCGAGGCTCCCCGACGGCTCGCGCCTCAACGCCGTCATCGCGCCGCTCGCCTCGGGCGGCACCCACGCCACGATCCGCAAGTTCGTGCTGAGGGCGCGCACGCTCCCGGACCTGGTTCAGCTCGAGGTGCTGACCGGGGAGGCCGCCTCCTTCCTGGAGGCCTCGGTGCGCTCGGGCCTCAACATGCTCATCGCCGGCGGCACCGGGTCGGGGAAGACGACCTGCCTCAACGCGCTCGGCGCCTGCGTCTCCGGGCTCTCGGAGCGCCTCGTCACCATCGAGGAGACCCAGGAGCTCCAGCTCCAGCCGGTGCTCCCCGACTGCGTGGCGCTCCAGTCGCGCCCCGCCAACCTCGAGGGCGCCGGCGGGATCCCCATACGCGCGCTCGTGAAGAACGCCCTCCGGATGCGGCCGACGCGCATCGTGGTCGGCGAGGTCCGCGGCGCCGAGGCGCTCGACATGCTCACCGCGATGAACTCGGGCCACCAGGGCTCGATGTGCACCATCCACGCCAACGGCCCCCGCGAGGCGCTCACGAAGCTCCGCACCTACGCGCTGATGGCGGAGGAGGCGCTCCCCGCGCAGGCCGTGACGGAGATGATCGCCGAGGCGGTGGAGCTCGTCGTCCACCTGCGCATGGAGCCCTCGGGACGCCGCCTGGTCTCCTCCATCTACGAGGTCACCGGCCTCGAGGGCGACCAGGTCTCCGGCACGGAGCTCTTCGCGCTCGCGGACGGGCGCCTCCGGTGGAGCGGGATCCGCCCCCGCCGCTCCCAGCGCCTCGCCGCCTCGGGCTACGCCGGACCCCCGGAGGGCGGCTCCTGATGGCGGTGCTGTGGAGCCTCGCGCTCGGGGCGGGCGTGCTGCTGCTCTTCCAGTCGCTCGCCTCCCCGCGCTCCGGCCGCCCCGGGGGAGGCGCCTCCGGGGCGGCCTCCGGGGCGGCGCTGCTCGCGAGGCGCCTCCCGCGCGCGGGGCCGGAGGGCGCCGGCCTCCGCGAGTTCACGGCCGCGAGCGGGGCCTGCGCGCTCGCGGCGGGGGCGGCGGCGCAGCTCGTGGCCGGCTGGCCGGTGGTGACGCTCACGGCGGCGGGGCTCGGCGCCGCGCTCCCCGCCTGGTCCCTGTGTCAGCGCTCGGCGCGCAGGCGCGCCGAGGTCGAGGAGGCGCTCGGCGAGGCGGTGGAGACGCTCCGCGACGCCGTGCGCATCGGCCTCGGCATCGAGGAGGCGCTGCGCGCGCTCGCCCGCACCGGGCCCCTCGCGCTCCGGCCGGTGCTCTCCCAGCTCGAGCGCGACATCCGGCTCGCCGGCTTCGAGGAGGCGCTCGCGCGCGCCCGCGAGCGCCTCGCGGATCCCCTCTTCGACACGCTCGCCATCGCGCTCCTCACCTCCTACCGCATCGGCGGCCGCAACCTCGCCCAGGTGCTCGACGGCATCGGCGAGTCGCTGCGCGGCTCCGTGCGCGTGAGGCGCGAGGTGCGCGCGGCCCAGGCCCAGAACGTGCTCTCCGCGCGCGTCATCGCGGCGCTCCCGGTCGTGCTGGTGCTCATCATCCGCGCGACCAACCCCAACTACCTCACCGCCTTCTCGCAGCCGGCCGGGCAGGCCGTGCTCGGCCTCTGCCTGCTCTCGGTCGCCGTCGGCTACGTCGCGATGCTCAGGCAGGCGCAGCTGCCCGGCGCGGGGCGGGTGCTCAGGTGAGCTGGGCGCTCGCGCTCGGGTCGCTGCTCGGATGCGGGCTCGCGCTGATGCTGCTGGGGCAGCCCCTGGGCCGCCCGCGCCCCGAGCTCTCGCAGAGGCTGCGCCGCCTCTCGGCGGAGGGGCGGCTTGCGCTCGAGGAGGGCGCGGCCGGGGGCTCCGGACCGATGTTCCGCTCGCAGCTGCTCGAGCGCACGCTGCGCCCGCTGCTCGAGGACGCCGGCCGCGCCTCCGGGGCGCTCCTCGCCCGGCTCGGCATCGAGATCGCGGATCTCGACCGGAGGCTCCGGCTCGCCGCGCCGGGGATGAGCGCCGCGCAGTTCCGCGGGCAGCAGCTGGCGACGGCGTCGGTGGCGCTGCTCGCCTTCCCCGCCATGAACCTCCTCGGCGCGCACCCCCTCGGCCCGTGGCCGCTCTGGCTCTGGCTGGGGGCGGCGGCGTGCGGCTTCGCGGCGCCGAGCTGGCAGCTCGCATCCAGGCTCCGGGCGCGCCGCGCCGCGATCTCCGGGGAGCTCCCCGCCGCCCTCGACCTGCTCGTGATCGCCGCCTCGGCGGGGCTCTCGCCCGAGCAGTCGCTGGTCGAGGCGGGGCGCCGGCTCCGGGGGGTGCTGGGGGAGGCGCTGCGCGGCGTGGTGCGCGAGGCCGGCCTCGGCGCCGCCGACGAGTCCGAGGG
>VYDC01000108.1 GCA_009843585.1 Chloroflexota bacterium
TCTGGCCCCTACTTCCGAAGGGCTGTACCCGTCGCTACTACTCGGTGATACGACACCCTAGTCGCGCTACCCGTCGAGGCCCGACAGGAACCCGTCGAGCGCGCGCGCGAACTCGGCGGGGCGGTCGCCCTGGACCGTGTGGCTCGCGCCCTCCACCGAGATCCAGCCTCCGTCGTGCATCGCCTCGGCGGCGCGCCGCACGGCGTCGCGTGTGACGACCGCGCTCTCCCCGCCGTGCACGAAGAAGGTCGGGGCGCGTATCGCGCGCACGGCCGCCCACATCTCGCGCTCGCGGCGCTCCCGCGCCTCCTCGCGGGTCGCCTCGTCCTCCTCCTCGTCGTCGCGCCGCCCCGGGTCGTGCTTCCAGGTCCAGCGACCGTCGTCGGTCTCCTTCAGGGCGTGCAGCAGGCTGTAGCGGAGGTGTGCCCGGGGGCGGGTCGGGTTGAAGCGGACCGCGCGCTCCAGGAAGTCCTCGAAGCGGTCCATCGTCTCGGTGTCGCGCCGGAAGCGGCGCATCTCCTCGCCGCCTCGCGGGATCGTCTCCGGCGCGACGTCGACGATGACCAGCGCGCGCAGGGCCGGGGGGTTCTCCGCCGCGTACCGGAGCGCGACGGCCCCGCCCATCGACATGCCGACCAGGGCGAGCGGCGAGGATCCCGGGTACGTGTCCTCGACGTGCGCCAGGAAGGCGCGGGTGTCCTCGACCATGAGGGGCGCCGCGTCCTGCTCCGGGTCCGGCGTCCACGCGGAGTCGCCGTGTCCCCGCTGGTCGAGCGCCACCAGGTGGTAGCGGTCGCGGAGCAGGAGAGCGGCGAGGTCCCAGGTGTGCGCCGTCTGCCCGCCGCCGTGCAGCAGCACGACGGTCGGGCGGTCGGCGTTGCCCCAGTCCAGGTAGTGGAAGCGCAGTCCCCCGAGCGTGACGTCGCGGTCCTCCGGCACGGCCAGAGCCGGCGGCTGCAGCGCCGCGGCCCCCGCCGCCTCAGCGAGCGCCTCCCGGTAGTCGGCTACGTCCTTGGCCATCGCGCCCTCCCCGGCGGCGTCCCGCCGCGCCCAGTCTATCCGCGACCGGTGTCCGGGGGCGCGACCGGCTAGCGGAGCGCGATCACCGTCGAGCGGCCGGTGATGAGCCCGAACACCCCCACCGCCGCGTAGGTGCCCCCCTCGGTCACGGTCACGCTCGAGATCACCTGGCCGTCGAGGGTGCGCCGCCAGATCTCGTCGCCGGTCTCGGGATCGAGGAGCTGCAGCCAGGGTCCTCGCGGGACGAGCAGGCCATCGCCGGTGAGCAGGGGATCGCCGGTGATCGGCTCGCCCGGCGCGCGCGTCCAGAGCTCGTCGCCGCTGCGCAGCCCGCGCGCACGCAGGTCGCCCGAGGCGAGGGCGACGAAGAGGCGCCCCTCACCGATGGCCGGAGCGCGCGGCGCGGCGTAGCGCTCGCGCACGCGCTCCGTCCAGAGGTTCGAATCGCGCGGGATCGCCGGGGCGACGTTCCAGAGGAAGCCCTGGCTCCAGATCGCGCGCACGAGGGGAAGCCCGTCCCACGAGTACGGCGTCGCCGACTGGTCGATGACGACGATCTCGCGCCGGCCCACGCCGACGATGGCGTCGTCTGAGACGGCGACGTAGCGCATGCGGCTCGTCCGGAAGCTGTTCTCGCGGTGCAGCGTGAGCCGCTCGTGGACGAAGAGGCGGTTCGAGACGGCGAGCGCGACCTTCTCGTCCTCGACGACCGGCTGGATGGTGAAGTCCTCGTGGGCGAGCCCGCCGCGCTCCCACAGCACGTCGCCGCTCTCGGCGTCGAGGCCGCGGAAGTCGCGCTGGCCGGCCGTGTAGAGCGTGCCCTCGTAGGGGAAGGGCGCCGTGAAGTGCGGGCCGCCGCCGTTGAACGCCCAGATCTGGTCGCCGGTCGCCGGATCGAGCGCGAGCACCAGGCCGTCCCGCTGCGCGATGTAGAGCACGCCGTCCGCCACCGTCGGGGCGACGTCGAGCTGGCCCGGGACCGCACGACTCCAGACCTCGCTCCCGTCCTCCACCGAGAGCGCGAGGAGCCGCGCGTTGGCGAGGCCGACGAAGAGCCGCTCGCCGTCTGTGGTCAGGGCCGTCGTGGTCGGCGCGTCGAAGTCGCGGCTCCAGGCTACGTCCCCCTCGAACGGGACCGAGGCCGGGGTGGCGCGCGTCGACCCGACGTCGCCGTGCTCGGTGGGCCAGAGCGTCCCCGGGAGTGGGAGGTCGCGCGCGCCCGCGGCCGTCGGCACGGGCGCGGGCTCCCAGATGAACTGCCGGTAGACCCACCAGGAGGTGACGGCCACGACGACGAGCGTGAGCCCCGCCGCGATCTGCAGCAGCAGCCGGCGCCGGCTGCGCGCGGCGAGGATCAGGCGCTGGGCCTTCGAGAGGTGCTCGGTCGGGCGGGCCTCGTCCTCGGCGACCACCTCCATGATGACGTCGTCGGCCGGGCCGAGGCGCGTGAGGCAGCGGTGGCAGATCCGCGCGTCGACGCTCATCCGTGATCGACACTGCGGGCAGAGGCGGTAGGCCTCCTCCCGGGGAGGCGATCCGGCCACGGCAACTCCGATCAGAGAGAGCGCGCCCTCACGTGCGCGTCAGGGTAGTGTACAGCGCCGCCGGCGCCGGGGCCGACCCTAGGAGCGCCTCCGCATGCGCTCCGCGACCGAGGCCATGTGCTCGGCGTCGTGGTAGCGCGGCTCCCGCCTCTGCCCGAGGGCGCTGAGCGCCTCGCGGTGCTCGGGCGAGCGCCGTGCGGCTGAGAACTCATCCTCCGAGCGCCGGTCGATCTCGGAGAAGTCTCGGGCGAGCAGATCCTCGAAGACCATCCTCTTGATGGTGGCGAGCGTGCTCCGCGGGTGCGCGGCGATCTCCGCGGCGAGCGAGATCGCCTCTTGCTCCAGCGCCTCGGGTTCGACGACGCGCCGGACGAGTCCGAGATCGCGCCCCTCCTCCGCGCCGTAGATGCGCGCCGTCAGCATCATCTCCTTGGCGCGCTGCAGCCCGACGATGCGAGGAAGCAGCCACGACGAGTCGAGCTCCGGCGTCAGGCCCAGGGCCGCGAAGCGCATCGAGAAGCGCGCCTGCGTGGAGGCGATGTTGAGGTCGAACCAGAAGGTGCAGGTGAGGCCGGCGCCGAGGGCCAGGCCGTTGATGGCGCCGATCAGGGGCTTGCTCTCGGTCAGCCGCTCGCCGCTGAACGCGATGGGCTGGTAGCGGGCCCAGTCGCGCTTCACCTGCTCGTCGCCCTCCGAGGCGCGCCGGAAGTCGGCGACGTCGGCGCCGGCCTCACCT
>VYDC01000050.1 GCA_009843585.1 Chloroflexota bacterium
CATCGAGCGATCGGCGAGAAAGCGCAGCCGTGGCACTCGCCGGAGCCGCAACTCGCGAGCCAGCTCGCGCGTGAGGAGGGGGCCCGCCCGGCCGAGCGCCTCCAGGATGCCCTCCTCGCGCAACCTCGTGTCGACGTCGCTGCCGTCGCCGAGGCTGAGAACCGAGACGTAGACGCGCGCGGTGGCGAGGTCCGGGGCGACCTCCACGCGTGTCAGCGAGATGAGGCCGCCCTCCAGGGCGGGGTCCTTGAGGCGACGCTGGATGAGGTCGGCGAGGGTGGACTGGACGAGGTCGGCGAGCTTATCCGTGCGGCGGCTCATCGCGTGATCATCGCATCGCCCCGCGCCGTCAAGGAGCGCTTGGTGTCTGGCGGGCACTGCCGTGGCGCGCAGCCGCGCGCTGGCGGAGCCGGAATCAGCGCGTCTGCTCCAGGTGGTAGGTGATGATCTCGTCGCCCTCTTCGAACTCGGTGAACCCGCCGATCATGATCCCGCACTCGAGCCCGGCCGCGACCTCGCGCGCGTCGTCGTCGACGCGGCGCAGCGAGTCGATCTCGCCCTCGTGCAGCTGCTCGCCCCGACGCATCACGCGGGCCTTGGCGCCGCGCCTCACGGTCCCGGCCCGGACGTAGCAGCCGGCGATGGCGTTGCGCCTCCCGCGCCGGAAGACGGCCCGCACCTCGATGCTCGAGTCCTCCCTCTCCTCGAAGATCGGCTCCAGCAACCCGGCGACGGCCAGGCGAACGTCGTCGAGCATCTGGTAGATGACGTCGTAGAGCCGGATCTCCACGCGCTCCTGCGTGGCCAGGCGTCGCGCGCCCTGCTCCGGGCGCGTGTTGAAGCCGAGTATGACGCCCTGCGAGGCGACGGCGAGGTTCACGTCGGACTCGTTGATCGAGCCGGCCGCGGCGTGGATCACCTTGACGTTGACCTCGTCGACGGCGAGTTCCTCCAGGGAACGCACGAGCGGCTCCACCGACCCCTGCACGTCCGTCTTCAGCACCACGTTGAAGTCGCGCACGTTGCCGCTGTGAATCTCGCCGAAGAGCGTGTCGAGCGAGACGGCACCCGGACTCTCGCCTCCGGCCTCGGCGGCCCGCCGGCGCTCCTCTGCGATGCGGCGCGCCTCGCGGTCGCTCGAGACCACCACGACGCGCTCCCCGGCGGGCGGCACCTCGGAGAGGCCGAGCACCGCCGTCGGGACCGAGGGCCCGGCGTCGCGGATGCGGGCGCCGCGATCGTCGGTCATCGCCTTGACACGCCCGTGGGCAAGGCCGGCGAGGATCGCATCGCCGACGCCGAGAGTCCCGGTCTGGACCAGGATGGTCGCCACCACGCCGCGGTGGGGATCGGTCGCGGCCTCGAGGACGATGCCCGCGGCCGCGCGCCCCGGGCTGGCGGTGAGCTCCTGCAGGTCGGCGACGAGTTGCACGCTCTCGATCAGCGTGTCGATGCCGTCCCCGGCGAGCGCGGAGATCGGGACCACCACCTGCTCCCCTCCGAACTCCTCCGGAACCAGCCCGACCTCCATGAGCTGCTGCTTCACCCGGTCGGGGTCGGCGTTCCCGGTGTCGATCTTGTTGATGGCGACGACGAGCGGGACCCCGGCGGCGCGCACGTGGTCGATCGCCTCGCGCGTCTGCGGCATGACACCGTCGTCGGCGGCGACGACGACGATGGCGACGTCGGTGACCTGCGCGCCTCGAGCGCGCATCTGCGTGAATGCCTCGTGGCCCGGGGTGTCGATGAAGGTCATCTCGCGCCCGTCGGGCGCCGTCGCGCGGTAGGCGCCGATGTGCTGCGTGATGCCGCCGGCCTCGCCCTCCGCCACGTTCGCTTCACGGATCCGGTCGAGCAGGGTGGTCTTGCCGTGGTCGACGTGGCCGAGGACGGTGACGATCGGAGCTCGGGGCGCGAGGTCCGGCGAGTCCTCCTCGACGATGCGGCGCGAGGTGGTCGCGGCACCGCCCTCCCCCGCCTCGTCCCCCGGCTCGTCGGGGGTCGCCGGCGCGACCGCCGCGGCCGCCGGCGCCGCATTCGCCTCTTCCGGCGCGAATCCGAAGTCGCTGGCGACGATGGCGGCGGTATCGAAGTCCACCACCTGGTTGATGGTGGCCATGACGCCGTTCTTCATGAGCTCCTTGATCACGTCGATGGGCGTCACGCTGAGCAGATCGGCGAGATCCTTGACTGTGATCGCGTCGGGGATGCGGACCGGGGATCCTGCCTGCGTCATCTGCTCGCTCCCTCGGCACGTCCGGTCGGCGGGCGCGCGACCGGCTCGCCGGCGAGATCGGCGAGCAGAGCCGGGGCGATCGACCCGGCCGGCGAGCGCAGGGCGCGCGCCAGCAGCGCTGGCCTGCTCGCCACGCGCCGCCGGCAGTTCGGGTCACCGCAGAGGTAAGCGCCGCGGCCCTCGGCGCGACCCCCGGGGTCGGCCCGGATCGAGCCGTCGGGGTCCCGCACGAGGCGCGTCAGGTGCCGCTTCTCCAGGGTGGCCCGGCAGGCGACGCAGCGACGCTGCGGCCGGTGCCGGACCCGGCTCGGCGCGTGCGGCAGTCGAGGTGTCCTCGCGTCCGTCGGTGGCGTGCCGCTACCCCTCCTCATCCTCGAACATGGTCTCGTACTCGCTGTAGTCGTCGTGGAGCTCGGCGAGCCCCTCCTCGATCTCCTCCTCGTCGATCTCGAAGCGTCGACCCTCGCGCGGCGCGGCGGGAGTACGGTCGGCTCCGGGGGCGCGTCCGCCCCGGCCGCCCGCCCGCCGCTGGCGCCGTGGCGGGCGACGCTCCTCCGGCTCCTCCTCGCGCGCGAGGCCGGAAATCTCCTCGGCGAAGCGAAGGCCGGTGGCCGGTGCCGCCGGCTGCGCCCGCGGGGGAGCGGGAGCCGCCTCCGCGACGGGTGCGGCCTCCTCCTCCTCGACGAAGCCGGCCAGGATCTCCTGCTCCGGGGTGAGCTCCGGCTCGGGCTCGCTCGCTGCGGGAGCCGGCGCGGCCGGCGGCGACGCGCCGGGGAGTCCGGGGCGCTGGTAGTCGGCCCCGGCGGCGGCGGCGGCGGGAAGCGGGGGCAGCGATGGCGCGGCGGGCGCATCCGAAAGGGGGATGGCCTCCATGTTCGGCTCGGGGGGCGGGTAGAGGTCCCCGCCGGAGCCGATCAGCGAGCCCTCCGTCTGGATCTCGATGCGCCGACCGGTGAGCTTCGCGGCGAGGCGCGCGTTCTGGCCCTCCTTGCCGATGGCGAGGGTCATATGATTGACCTCCACGGCGACGTGGGCCGTGTTAGCC
>VYDC01000048.1:0-2292 GCA_009843585.1 Chloroflexota bacterium
CGTCGCGGGCACGGTCGACCTCACGGCGATCCCGCGGACCACAGCCGAGTCCTGCGAGCACTCAGCCCTGAGGCAGGGGTGATCGCGCCGGCCGGGCGTCTGGCCCGGGCGCCGGACGGGCCCGCAGCTCGCGCGCGGTCAGGTCAGCCCGGCCTCGATCTGCGCGATGTGCTCGTCGCGATGGCGCCAGCGCTCGAGGGAGTACCCCTCTCCCGCCGCGACCAGCGCGTCCCACTCGGCGGAGGCGAGGGCCGCGAGCGTCTCGTCCAGGAGCGCCGCCGCGCGCACCGCCTCGCCCCCGGCGCGGCCGGACGCGATCAGCGGCGCCACGGCATCCAGAGCCTCGTTGACCGCCGGATCCTCCTCAGGGAATCCCCCGCCGCGGGCGTGTCGGTGAATCGCGACGCGCTGGCGCTGGTCCCAGAAGGCGAGGTGGGCGAGCGCGAATCCCACAGTCCATCCGCCGCCGAGCGGACGCGCCAGGTCCGCCGCCTCCAGCCCGGCCACCAGGGCGCGCAGGCGCTCCGTCGACGCGCGGTTGCGCCGGAGGTCGGAGTGCTCATCGCTCATCGGCCGTGCCTCCGCCCGAGCCGGGGTAGGCGGTCAGCACCAGCACGGCGTTCTGACCACCGAAACCGAAGGAGTTCTTCATCACCGTCCGGATCTCGGCCTCGCGGGCTGCGAGAGGCACGTAGTCGAGATCGCACTCCGGGTCGGGGTGGGTCAGGTTGATCGTCGGCGCGATGGTGCCGGTGCGGATCGTCTGCACGGCGGCGATGGTCTCCACCCCGCCGGCCGCCCCGAGCAGGTGGCCGATCTGCGACTTCATCGCCGAGATGGGGAGCCGGTAGGCGCGCTCCCCGAAGACCGCGCGCACCGCCCGCGTCTCCGCGACGTCCCCGATCTCGGTCGCGGTGGCGTGCGCCGAGATGTAGTCGATCTCCTGCACCGCCATCTGCGCGTCGTGAAGCGCCGCGCGCATGGCGCGGGCCGCGCCCTCCCCGTCCTGGGGCGGAGCGACCAGGTACGCCGCATCGGAGGAGACGCCGTAGCCGGCGACCTCCGCCAGCGGGCGGGCGCCCCGGGCGAGCGCGTAGTCGAGCGCCTCCAACACGACGATCCCGGCGCCCTCCGCGGCGACGAAGCCGTCGCGGTCGCGGTCGAAGGGGCGAGAGGCCGACTCCGGACACTCGTTCGAGGAGGTGGCGAGGGCGCGCATCGCCAAGAAGCCGGCGAGCCCGACCTCGCAGACTCCCGCCTCGGTGCCGCCGGCGATCATCACGTCCGCCGCGCCGCGGCGAATGACCTCGGTGGCGTCGCCTATCGCCTGCGTCCCGGCGGCGCAGGCCGTGGTGATCGTATTCGAGTAGCCGCGCGCGCCCAGCTGGATCGACACGTTCGCCGAGGCCATGTTCGGGAGCATCTTCGCGATGAAGAGCGGATCGACGCGGGTGCCTCCGCGCCTGAGCAGCGTGCGCATCGCCCGGTCGCTCTCGGGCAGCCCGCCGCCGCCGTTCCCCACCAGCACGCCGATTCGGGTCGCGTCCTCGCGGGAGAGATCGAGGCCGGCGTGCTCGACCGCCTGCTTCGATGCCGCCACGGCGAACTGGGCGAAGCGCGCCATCCGACGGGCATCCTTGCGGGAGAGGTAGCACTCCGGATCGAAATCGACGACCTCGCCGGCGATCTGGCAGGCGTACTCGGAGGGCTCGACCTGGGTGAGGCGCCGGATGCCCGAGCCGCCGGCGACGGCGTTCCGCCAGAACTCGTCGACGCCGTGTCCGAGCGGCGCCACCACCCCCATGCCGGTGATCGCGACGCGCCGACGTCCGGTGCGCTGGGACATCGACGCTCCCCTCGGCAGAGGTGCGGGCTCCCGGCCGCGAGCCCGGGGTGAGTCTACCGCAGCGCCCGGCCGCGAGCGTCAGCGAAGGCCGAGCGCGCGGTCGCTGGAGACGGCGAGCAGAATCTCCCGGGCCTCGGCCGCCGTGTAGAGGCTTCCCCCGACGACCACGCAGCCCCCCTCCCCGGCGAGAGCGAGCACGTGATCGAGCGCCCGCTCGACCGAGTCCGCCCGCTGCGTCGGGATCCCGGCCTGCCGGAGGGCGTCCTCCGCGCGGGCGGGGTCGTCGGCACGCGGCGAGGCGGGAGGCGCGACGACCGCGAGGTCGATCACGTCGGCGAGCTCGGAGACAAGGGCCGCCGGCGCGCGGCCCGCCAGCATTCCGAAGAGCAGCACGCGGGGCGAGGGAAGCCGGAGTGAGCGCAGCGCCTCGGCGCCGCGGCGCGCCG
>VYDC01000048.1:2302-3280 GCA_009843585.1 Chloroflexota bacterium
CGGCGACGCGGCGCGCGGCCAGCGGCGTGTGCATCCCGTCGAGCAGCACGAGCGGGCGGCGGCGCACCGGCTCGAGCCGGACGGGGAGCTCGACGCCGGCCAGTCCCTCGCGCACGGCCCGCTCCGGCAGCTCGGAGGAGTACTCGCGCTCCCACGCGAGCTCGGCCGCGCGCACCGCCGTCGCCGCGTTCTCCGACTGGTGGCGGCCGATGAGCGGCAGCCGGAGGCGACGGTAGGTGCGCACGGGCGTCATCAGGTCCAGAAGCTGCCCGTCGAGCGACTGCTGCGTGACCCGCGCGCGGCACTCCTCGGCGACGACGTGGAGATCGGCCGAGACCTCGCGCGCGCGCTCCGCCACCACGCGCGCCGCCGTCTCGCGCATCGGCGCCACCACGCAGGCGCAGGGGCCGGTCAGGATCCCCGCCTTCTCCGCCGCGATCTCGCGGATCGTCTCGCCCAGGATCGCGGTGTGCTCGAGGTCGATGGGGAGGATCGCAGCGACATGCTTCGTCGCGAGCGCGTTCGTTGTGTCGAGCCGTCCTCCCAGGCCGACCTCGACCACCTGCCAGTCGCAGCCGGCGCGCGCCGCCGCCAGCCAGCCCAAGACCGTGAGGCACTCGAAGTAGGACCACGCCCCGGAGGCCGGGTCGGCCAGCAGCTCCGTCGCGCGCTCCGAGAAGAGCGCGGGCTCCAATGGCCGACCCGCCACCCGCACCCGCTCGCGCGCCGTGTGCACGTCGGGCGAGGTGAGGGTGAGGGTCCTTGCGCCGGCCGCGCGGAGTACGGACTCGACCATCGCCGCCGTCGAGCCCTTCCCCTTGGAGCCGGCGATGTGGACCGTGGCGCGCGCGTCCGGCCGGCCGCTCGCCGCGAGGTAGTCCGTCACGTGGTCGAGACGGAAGCTGCGCGCCATGTTCGCGTCGCCCGTTCGCTCGAAACCGGTGTGGGCGAGCAGGGCGCGCGCGGCCTCCACGTATG
>VYDC01000186.1 GCA_009843585.1 Chloroflexota bacterium
GGGCGGGGGCGGGGCGATGGCGGCAGGGAGCGCGGAGGCACGCGGACGGGCCGTGGCGCTGCCGCGGGTCGACGTCAGGCTCCTGGCCGGCCTCGCCCTCGTCGCCGTCTCCGTGGTCGGCGGCCTGAGCCTGTAGAGCTCCGTGAAGACGACGACCGAGGTGGTGGTCGCCGCCCGCGACATCGGCCCGGGCGCCGTCATCTCGGAAGGCGACGTGACGCTGGCGGAGGCGCGGCTCGAGGGGCCCCTCGCCCGGCTCGCCCTCCCCGGGGCGGAGCTCGCATCCGCCCTCGGCCGCACCGCGACGGGCGCGATCTGGGCCGGCGAGCTCCTCGTCCGCCCCGACCTGGGCAGCGGCCCCTCGATCGGCCCGGAGGAGCTCGCCGTGACGATCCCGGTCCCGGACGACGGCGTCTTCAGGCGGCTCCGCCGCGGCGACGTCGTGGCGGTCATGGCGACGAGCGAGCCGGGCCGGCCGGAGAGCCGGACGGTGGCGCTGCTGGAGCGGGCGGTCGTCTACTCCGTGGCGCTCGAGTCGACGCGCGCCTCGCTCGGCGGGAGCGGGGACGCGTCCGAGGACGGACGTCCCGCGAACGTGACGCTGGTGATCCCGCGCGAGCGGGCCGAGGCCGTCTCGCACGCCCTCGTGAACGGCGAGCTGACGCTGCTGCTGCGGGCGCCGGAGCTCCCATCCGCGCCCGCGTCGGCCGGCGGAGACCCGCCGTGAGCGCCCCGGGCGAGGTGCGCGTGCTGCTCGCGGTCGGTCACCGCGGCGAGGAGCGCCGGCTCCAGCAGGAGCTCGCCTCGGCCGGTCTCGACATAACCGGACGCTGCCTGGACGGGCCGAGCCTCCTGGAGCGCGCCTCGGAGCCCGGCGTCGACGTCGTGCTCGCCTCCTCCGAGCTCCACCGGCTCTCGGACGGGGTGCTGGCGGCGCTCGGGGAGCGGGGAATGCCGGTGGTGCTGCTGTCGGCGGGCGCAGGCGACGCGGCGCGGCTCTCGGGCCGGGGCCCGGTGCTGCCCGCCTCGGCCCCGGGCGCGATCGTCGCGGCGGCGCTCCGGCAGGCCGCCTCGTCGCGGGGGCGGCCCCCCGGTCCCGTCGCCGCGGGCGGAGGAGAGCCCGCGGGCGAGGAGGTCCCCGCCGCCGCGGCGGGAGCCGCGGCGGCGCGCGAGGCTCCGGCCCCGCTCCCGGCCGGGCGGCCGGGCCGCGTGGTCGCGGTCGCGAGCGGCAAGGGCGCGCCGGGGAAGACGACGATCGCGATCGCCGCCGCGGCGCTGCTCGCGGAGCGCGGGACCGGCGTCGTGCTGCTCGACGCGGACCTGCGCGGCGGGAACGTCGCCCCCTACCTCGACCTCGACCCCCGGCGCGGCCTCGTCGGGCTCGCCGCGGCGGGCGGCCACCTCGACGCGGAGCTGCAGCCGGGCCCCGGCTTCGCCGTGATCGCGGGTGTGGAGCGCCCCGAGCTCGCGGCCGGGCTCCGCGAGGAGACGCTCTCGGGCGTGATCGGGTCGCTCCGCGCGCGCTTCGAGACGGTCGTGGCGGACCTCGGCGTCCCGCCCCGGGCGGAGCTGCTGCGGGCTGCCGACGAGCTGCTGGTCGTGACGGGCGCCGACCTCGTCTCCGTCTGGAACGCCCGCACGGCGCTCCCCACCATCCGGGGCCAGGCGGGCAGGGCGACGCTCCACGCGGTCGTGAACCGCCGCGACGGCCGCGAGCACTACGACGCGGGCGAGGTGGGGCGGGCGCTCGGGCTCTCCGTGCTCGGCGTCGTGAGGGAGGAGCGCGAGGGCGCGCGCCGGGCCGTCGCGCGGCAGATCCCGCTCTCCTCGGCCGGCGGCCGGGCGGCCGAGGATCTCCGCGCGCTCGCGAGCGCGCTCTCGGTCCCGGACGCGGCGGCGCCCGAGGGGGCGCTGCGCGAGGCCGACTGGCTGGCCTTCGGGCTGGCCGGGCGGCTGTGAGATGGTCGCCCGGGCGGCCCCATCGGAGCGCGAGCGCGCCATCCGCTCGGAGGTGCGCGAGGAGCTGCGCGCGCTCCTCGACGCCCAGGAACTGCTCGAGCCGGGACCGGCCGAGTACGAGCGGGTGCAGCACCTGGTCGCGGAGCGCATCACGGCCGCGAACCGGCGCTCGGCGACGCTGGGGGAGCCCGAGATCGCCGAGCCGGAGCGGCTCGCGCGCCGCATCCTCGACGACCTGCTCGGCCTCGGCCCGCTGCAGCCGCTCCTCGACGACCCCGAGGTCGAGGAGATCATCGTCAACGGCCCGCAGCGGATCTTCGCCATCGCGCACGGCCGCAAGCGCCTCGCAGACGTCGTCTTCGAGGACGACGAGCAGCTGCTCCAGCTGCTCAGGCGCGCGCTGGGGCCGCTGGGGCGCCGCCTCGACGAGACCTCGCCGATGGTCGACGCGAGACTCCCCGACGGGTCGCGCCTCAACGCCGTGATGCCGCCGCTCGCCCTCGGGGGCACGCACGCCACGATCCGCAAGTTCCTGCTCCGGGCGCGGACGCTTTCCGATCTGGTCGCGCTGGAGGCGCTGACGGCCGAGGCCGCGGCGCTCCTCGAGGCGGCGGTCCGCTCGGGCCTGAACATGCTCATCGCCGGCGGCACCGGCTCGGGCAAGACGACCTGCCTCAACGCCCTCGGCGCCTCGGTCTCGGTGCTCGAGGAGCGCGTCGTCACCATCGAGGAGACGGCGGAGCTCCAGCTCGAGCCGGTGCTGCCGGACTGCGTGGCGCTGCAGGGCCGCGAGCCCAACGCGGAGGGCGCCGGCGGCGTCTCCATACGCGAGCTGGTCAAGAACGCCCTCCGGATGCGGCCGACGCGGATCGTGGTCGGCGAGGTGCGCGGCGCCGAGGCGCTCGACATGCTCACCGCGATGAACTCGGGCCACGACGGCTCGATGTGCACCATCCACGCCAACGGGCCGCGCGAGGCGCTGACGAAGCTGCGCACCTACGCCCTGATGGCGGAGGAGGCGCTCCCCGCGCAGGCCGTCACCGAGATGATCGCCGAGGCGATACAGCTCGTCGTGCACCTGCGCCTGGACTCGGGCCGCCGCCGCGTCTCCAGCATCTACGAGGTCACCGGCATCGAGGGCGCCCAGGTCGCGGGGTCGGAGCTCTTCGCGCTTTCGGGCGGGCACCTCGAGTGGACGGGCATCCGGCCCCGGCGCTCCGAGCGGCTGCTTCGGGCCGGCTACCCGGGACCCGGGATCTCGGCGTGAGCGCCGGGGGGAGGTGAGGCCGTGCTCGGCCTCGTGAG
>VYDC01000130.1 GCA_009843585.1 Chloroflexota bacterium
ACCGTCCAGGCGTTCCTGCGGCGCCTCGAGGCGGCCATCCCGCACGTCGGTCACCTGCTCCGCGGGGAGGGCGAGGCCGATCCCGGACACCACCGGATCGACTGGTCGCGCGAGCAGGTGACGGTGGTCGACCTGCACCGCCTGCACGACCGGGCGCAGCGCTTCGTCGTGGGGGCACTCCTCGCCGACGTGCTCGGGGCGCGCGAGGGTCTCGGCGCGGCGGGGGTCGCCGCGCCGGTCTTCGTCGTGCTCGACGAGCTCAACAAGTACGCCCCGCGCGAGGGGCGGAGCCCCATCAAGGAGCGGATCCTCGACATCGCCGAGCGGGGGCGATCGCTGGGATTGATCCTGATCGGCGCCCAGCAGACCGCCTCCGAGGTGGAACCCCGCGTCGTGGCGAACTGCGCCTTCCGCGTCGTCGGCCGCCTCGACGCGGCCGAGGCGCAGCGCGGCGAGTACGGCTTCCTGACTCAGGCGGCGCGCGCGCGGGCCCACCTGCTCACGCCGGGAACGATGATCGTGCAGCAGCCGGAGATCCCGGTGCCGCTCCTGCTCCAGTTTCCCCGGCCAGCCTGGGCGACGCGGCCCTCGGAGGCGGCGACGTCCGCCCGGGATCCCTTCGCCCGCTTCGACAGCTAGCCGCCGCCGGGCCGGGGCCAGAACGGAGGGGAGCAGCGTGCGCGTCCTGCACACCGCCGACTGGCACCTCGGCCGCACCATCCGGGGCAGGAGCCGCGCCGCGGAGTTCGAGGCGGTGCTCGACGAGGTCGTCGAGATCGCCAGAAGCGAGCACGTGGACCTGCTGCTGGTCTGCGGCGACATCTGGGACGCCGCCTCGCCCGCGCCCGAGTCGGATCGCCTCCTCTTTGAGACGCTGCGCCGCCTGATCGAGGCGAAGATCCAGGTCCTGCTGCTCGCGGGGAACCACGACTCCTCCCGCAAGCTCGAGGCGGTGGGCCGGCTCTCCGACCTGCTCGGCGTCTATACCCGGCACGAGGTACAGCGCCCCGAGGACGGGGGAGTGCTGACCATCCGCGCCGGCTCCGAGATCGCCCGCATCGCCTGCGCCCCCTGGATCCGCGAGGGGCGCCTCGTCTCCGCCGAGCAGCTGGTCGGACTCTCACCGGCCGACACCTTCAGCAGCTACGCGGAGGGGTGCGGCGAGATCTACCGAGCGCTCTGCGCGGGATTCACGACGGAGACGGTGAACCTGATGGCGGGGCACCTCTTCGTCGCCGGATCGCTCGTCCCCGGGCTCGATGGCTCGGAGCGGCGGCTCGACATCGGGCTCACCTACGGCGTGCCGCCGGAGATGCTGCCGGGGAGCCCGCAGTACATCGCGCTTGGCCACGTCCACCGGCCCCAGGAGATCGCCGGTGCGGCCGCGCCGGCCGCCTACGCCGGCTCGCTGCTGCAGCTCGACTTCGGCGAGAGGGGGCAGCAGAAGGTCGTGCGCCTCGTCGAGGTCAGCCCCGGCGCGCCGGCCCGCCAGCGGGCGATCCCCCTCACCTCCGGCCGGCCGCTGATCGAGCTCCGCGGCCCCCTCCCCGAGATCCTCGCCCGCGCCGCCGAGGCGGCCGGGAGCTACGCCCGCGTGATCGTCGAGGTCGAGCGGCCCGAGCCCGGTCTCGCGGCGCGGGTACGCGAGGAGATCCCGACCGCCGTCGACGTGCGGCTCGAGTACGAGCACGAGCGGGCGCTGCCCGAACCCGAGCTGGCACGCCTCGCCCCGCGCGAACTCTTCGTCCGCTACTACGTGACGCAGCACGGTGCGGGGCCGGCCGAGGAGCTGACGGCACTCTTCGACGAGCTGATGGAGCAGGCGGCGGGTGCCCCGTGAGACCGCTGCGGCTCGAACTCCGCGGCTTCACCGCCTTCCGCGAGGCGATCGCCGTCGACTTCTCCGGGCGCGAGCTGTTCGCGATCACCGGGCCCACCGGGGCCGGCAAGTCGTCGCTCCTCGACGGGATGACCTGGGCCCTCTACGGCCAGGTACCACGCGTCGGCCGCGCGACGCGACAGCTGCTCTCGCACGGGGAGCAGTCGATGTCGGCGCGACTCGACTTCACCGCGCGCGGCCGCCGCTACCGCGTCACGCGCCGGGCCCCCGCGACCGCCGGCACCCGGCTCGAGGAGCTGCCCGCCGACGGCGAGCCGCGGCTGGTCGCCGATCGCGCCTCCGACGTGACCGCGCAGGTCGAGTCGGTGCTCGGGCTCGACTACCAGACCTTCACCAAGACCGTCCTGCTGCCCCAGGGCGCCTTCGATTCGTTCCTTCGCGGCGACGACCAGCAGCGGCGCACGATCCTGACGCGGCTGCTCGGCCTCGCGATCTACCAGGAGGCCCGGCAGCTCGCCCGCGCCCGCGCCCAGAGCTCCACCGATGCCGCGACGCTCCTCGCCGCGGAGCTCACGCGGCTGACGCTCGCCGCGCCCGGGGCCCGCGCCGAGATCGACGAGCTCCACCGGCGCGCCCGCGAGCGGCAGGAGGCGCTCGAGGCGAGGCGGGGACCCCTGGCCGAGCTCTCCGACCTCGCGGCGGCCCTCGAGCGGGCGCGCGAGGCGGCGACCCAGCGCGCCGGGGCGGAGGAGGCCGCGGCCCGCCGCGCGGCCGAGGCAGCCGAGAGCCTCGCGCTGACCCGACGAGAGCGCGAGGCTGCCGACGCGGAGCTCGAGCGCACCGAGGCGGCGCGCGGCGACCTCCCGGCCGATCCCGAGGAACGCGCGCGGCTCGGGCGAGAGCTGGAGCGCGCCGAGCGCCGCGACGAGGCGCGCGCGCTGCTTAACCGCGCCCGCGCGTCCCTGGACGAGGCCACCGCCGCCGAGCACGCCGCCGACGAGGCCCGCTGCCTCGCGCAGGACGAGGCACGCGCGCGCGAGGGAGCGGTGGCCGACGCCGCGCGCCGTCTCGCCGCCGCCCGCGCCGCGCTGCGCGAGGCGACGGCGGCGGGGCGCGCGGCGGCCGCGCAGCTCGCCCGCGAGGCGGAGGATCGGGAGCTGGCCGGGCGCGAGGCGGAGCGTGCGGCCGAGCGGGAGGAGCGGCTCGCGGAGTCCCGAGACCGGCTGGCTGCCCGGCTCGGGGAGGCGCTCGAAGCCCACCGAGCCGCCCGCGAGGAGGCCCAGGCGGCCCAGGAGCGCGCCCGGGCCGGTGCCGCCGCCACGACCGCAGCTCGCGCGGCGCGCGCCCGCGCGGAGAGCGCCCACCACGAGCTGCGCGAGGCGCGGGCGGCGGCGCACCGCGGGCC
>VYDC01000018.1 GCA_009843585.1 Chloroflexota bacterium
TGCTCTCGGAGCTCCACGCGGCCTCGGCGTGTCCGCGCTGCCGGCGCCCGGTCGAGGACGACTTCATGGTCTGCCCGCACTGCCGGACGCAGCTCCGCCTCCCCTGCCCCGGCTGCCCGCGACTCCTCTCGCCGCAGTGGCGCCACTGCCCCTACTGCGCGGCGCCGCGCCCGCGCCCGGCGGCGGAGCAGGAGGCGCCTGCCGACCATGGCGGGGAGGGGGCCCCGGCGCCCGCCCGCGGGGGGCGCGGGGCCGCCGGGCCGCCGCGGACCGCGGGGGAGGCGACGCGCGCCCAAGGCACGCCGGCCGCACCGGCCGGCGAGGCCTCGCGCGGGGCCGCTCAGCCGGCGGGGCGCACGGAGAGCCCCGGACCGGGCGGGCCGCCTGCTGCCGGCGGCGAGGCCGATACGGGCGGCGCCCCCCGGAGCTAGCTCCCTCCGCCGCCCCGGCCGCGTGCGCGGTTCCCCGCGGCGGGGCGAGTCGCGGAGCGCTAGCCGAGCGCGCCCTCGAGCAGCGCGCGGATCTCGGTCACCTGGGCGTGGCGCCAGGGGCCGGCGCGCTCGGTCGTGGCGGCGCGGTAGCGGGCCATCGCCCGATCGCGCTCCGGGCCCTCCTGCGGGACGCCCGCCATGACCTCGCCGCGGATCTCGGCGATCTCCTCGTTCGCCACCTGGGCGCGCTCGATCCAGTGGCCGAGGTAGCGGTGGTCGCCGTCGTAGAAGACGATCGTCGGGATCGACTCGAACTCCCCCTGGTTGAGGAACTCGGACATGATGTCCTTGTTCTCGTCGCGCTTGAAGAGCCGCAGCTCCATCCCGGTGCGCTCGGCGACCCTGGCGATCACCGGCACGCCGCGCCACACGTCCGGGCACCAGTCCTCGCCGAGGACGAGCGCCTTCACGCCGTGGCGCTCGCCGAGCGCGCCGATCGCCGCCACGTCCTCGTCGTTCGGCGCGAAGTCGTCGTAGTGCTGCTGGAACTCCTTCTGCCGCACCTCGATCGCGTCCATCCACTCCCCGAAGCCTGAGAGGCCGGTCGAGAAGCGCTCGGGTGTGACGACGGAAGCCTGACTGGTCATTCGGTCCCCTGTTCCTAGCCGGGCCGCCCCCCGCGGGCGCCCGCACCCATCCGGCCGGCGAGTGTAGCATCCGCCCCGGTCCCCGCCGGCTCCCCGGGCGCGGCCTCGTCCGCGGCTTCGCCGGCGATCCTCCCGACGAAGGCCGCGGCGCTCGCCCGGAGCGCCGACTCGGCGTCGACGTCGTGCTCGCGCGCGAGCGCTACCACGGCCCAGAGCAGCTCGCCGACGAGGGCCTCGGCCCCGGCCGCCCCCGGCCCCTGCAGGGACCGGAGCGCCTCCAGGACGCCCGCGGCCGGCGGGCCGGGCGGCTGGGGCGCTCCCGCGCGCTCGGCGCGGCCCTGGAGCGCCTGCGCGCGCAGGAGTGCCGGGGCCGCGCGGGGCACCGCGTCCAGCGCCGCGGCCGGGCCGCCCTCGCCCCGGGCCGATCGCTCGGCCGCCTTGATCTCGTCCCACGTGGCGGCGACCGCCTCGGCATCGGCCGCGCTCTCGTCCCCGAAGACGTGCGGATGGCGGCGGAGCATCTTCAGCGAGGCCTCCCGGACGACCTCCTCCAGCGTGAACTCGCGGGCCTCCTGCGCCATCGCGCAGTGCATCAGGATCTGGACGAGGAGATCCCCGAGCTCCTCCCGCAGGGCCGAGGCGTCGCCCGCGTCGATGGCCTCGGCGACCTCGTAGCTCTCCTCCAGCAGGTAGCGGCGCAGCGACTCGTGCGTCTGGTCTCGATCCCACGGGCACCCGCCCGGGGCGTAGAGCTGCTCGACGATCGAGCGCAGGGCCGCGAGGGAGCGATGATCCTGCTCGGGGGTCAGCGGCGCGATGAGCCAGGCCCGGGCGTCGTCGGAGAGGAGCTCCACCGTCGACTCCCGCGCCCCCTCGCCCTCCACGACGCGAGCCGGGTGCGCGGCCGGGTAGCGCTCGGCCAGGAGCGGGCGCGCCTCGGCGTAGGCGGCGGGGAGCACCAGGAGCGGCCTCGCGGCGTCTAAGCGGGGGTTCGACGGATCGAGGGACTGCACGCGCTCCGGCGCCAGACCGAGCAGGTCGAGCAGCGCGTCGAGGTGGGGCTCCCGGTCGGGGCTCGGGGCGTCGGCCGCCATGCCGGCAGTATAGGGGCGCCCGGCGCGGGCGCGGGGCGCGCCGGCGATAGAATGGGGGCCATGGTACTCGCCCGCTGGGGAGCCACGGCCCTCTTCCTGCTCGCGCTCCCGCTCTTCCTCGTGCTCTCGAACGTGCGCATCGCGGCGAACGAGCTCGCGGTCTACCGCTACGCGTTCGACCGCTACGAGGCCGAGGAGCGGACGGGGGTGGCCCGGGCCGACCTCGACCGCGCCGCGCGCGACATCGTGCTCTACTTCCGGGACGACCGCGATCTGCTCGACATCCGCGTCGCCATCGACGGGCAGGAGCAGGCGCTCTTCAACCCGCGCGAGGTGCTCCACATGCGAGACGTGAAGGAGCTGATGGGCGGGGCCTTCTCCGTGCAGGAGCTCGCGCTGGCCTACGTCGTCGGGTACATCGCCGTCGTCTACCTGTGGGCCCGGGAGCGCTCCCTCCGCCACCTGGCGCGGCTCATCGCCCTGGGCGGCGCCCTCACGCTCGCAGCGCTCGCGCTCGCCACGGCGGCGGTCGTCGCCGGTTTCGACGATCTTTTCCGCGAGTTCCACGTGATCTCGTTCTCGAACGATCTCTGGAAGCTCGATCCCGACCGCGACCGGCTGATCCAGATGTTCCCGCGGGGGTTCTGGTTCGACGCGACGCTCGCCGTCGGGCTGCTCACGATCGCGGAGGCGGCGCTGCTCGTCGCCTCCTCAACGGGTTACCTGCTCTACGCG
The DNA here is from genome assembly GCA_009843585.1 of Chloroflexota bacterium. Taxonomy (GTDB): domain Bacteria; phylum Chloroflexota; class Dehalococcoidia; order UBA2979; family UBA2979; genus VYDC01. Next base: position 2,908 of record VYDC01000018.1, read on the forward strand.
AGGCGCCGGCGCGGCCCGCGCGGCCGCCTCGGCCCGCCGGCCGAGGTGGCGGCCGCGGCGGCGTGGGGCGGTGCGTCGCGAGACCCCGGGCCCGCGGCCGGGGCGCGGGAGAGGGAGCCGTAAGCCGGCAGGCGGGCGCGGGGGACCCGCGCGGCGACTCGGCGGGGTGCGGGCTGCGGGCCGGGGCTACCAGTCGTCGTCGTCGAAGCCGCCGAAGTCGTCGTCGCCCCCGAAATCGAGATCGTCGTCTCCGGGGGCGTCATCCCCCGCACCGACGCCGGCGAACCGGGAGAGCTGGCGCTTGACCGCGGTCGACG
>VYDC01000046.1 GCA_009843585.1 Chloroflexota bacterium
TCTTCGAGCTGGCGCCTCCCACCGGGCGGGAGGGCCAGCTGAGCCCCGACCCCGACACGGTGAGGCTCGTCCACCGCCTGCTCACCGACGGCAGCGTCGAGCGCCTGCGCGTCCGACCGGCGGCATTCGTCTTCGATCCCGACCGGGGACTCGCGGTGGTGGTCGAGGACGGGCCGAACGCGCTCATGGGCGACTCGCACGACTACGAGTTCAAGGTCGCCGCCTGGGGCGCGCTGCTCGATCGCATCGAGCGCGATGGGCTCGAGGTGACCGAGCTGGACCTGCGCTTCGGGCGGCGGATGGTGCTGCGATGAGGCGCGAGCGGAGCGGGAGCGACGCCGTGGCTGCGGGCGGCCGCGCCCCGGGAGGGGAGCGCTGATGTCCGGCCGCTCCTTCGCCGCCATCGACATCGGGACCACCAAGGTCTGCACGATCGTCGCCGAGGTCAGCCCGCACGGCGAGCTGCGCATCCTGGGCGTGGGCATCGGGCCCTCCGCCGGGCTCACGCGCGGGATGGTCGACAACATCCCCGCCGCCATCGAGGCCATCGCCTCCTCCGTCGAGCGCGCCGAGCGCGCCAGCGGGAGCCGGAACTTCTCCGCCCACGTCGGCATCGCCGGGCCGCACGTCTCGTCGATGAACTCGCGCGGCATCGTCGCGGTGGCCGATCCCCGGCACCCGGTGACGGAGGGCGACGTCCAGCGGGCGCTCGACGCCGCGCGCATCATCAACGCCCCCACCGACCGCGACGTGGTGCACGTCATCCCGCGCTTCTACGTCGTCGACGGGCAGGACCACGTGGTCGACCCGGTCGGGATGTTCGGCACCCGCCTCGACGTCGAGACCCACGTGGTCACGGCGGCCTCGGCCGCCATCCACAACCTAGTCCAGTGCGTCGAGGGCTCCGGCGTCCGCGTCGACTCGCTGGTGCTCGAGCCGCTCGCCGCCGCCGAGGCGACCATCGACTCGGAGGAGCTCCGGCACGGCGTCGTGCTCTGCGACATCGGCGGCGGCACGACGGAGATCTCGGTCTGCGTCGACGGCGCCGTCGCGCACACCGCGGTGCTGCCGGTCGGAGGCGTCGCCATGACCCGCGACCTCGTCGTCGCGCTGCGCGTCCCGCACCCCGCCGCCGAGCGCGCCAAGCGCGAGTACGGCCACGCGATCCCGTCGATGGTCGACGCCGAGGAGGCGATAGAGATCGACGCCTTCGGCGCCGACGGCACGAAGAGCGTCCCGAGGCGCCGGCTCGCCGAGGTGCTGCAGGCGCGCGCCGAGGAGCTCTTCGAGATGGTGAGCGCCGAGGTGCGCCGCGGCGCCGAGCCCGAGCTGCTCTCCGCGGGAGTCGTGCTCACCGGCGGCGCGGCGTCGCTCGAGGGGATCGAGCTCCTCGCGGAGGACGTGATCGGCCTCCCGGCGCGCGTCGGCCGCCCGCGCCACCTCGCGGGCCTCTCTGACCTGCTCCACGACCCGGCGTACGCCACATCCGTGGGGCTCCTCCGCTGGTCCCTGCGCGAGCAGGAGATCCAGTTCCGATCCTCGTCCCCGGCGTCGGCAGTCCCCATCGGCGGCCTGCTTAGGAAGGTGGCGCACATGATGCGCGTGGTGTTGCCGCAATGAGCGCGCAGGACCGGCACGAGCCGCACCCCCGGCACGAGCCAGGCGGCGGCCACGGAGAGCCCGGGCCGTTCGGGCGGCGCTCCGAGGGGCCGCTCTTCGACTATCTCGCGGCCCGGTCCCGCTCCTCGGGGAGCGACCCCGCGCCGACCTCCGCCGCCGACCCCCACCCGGAGTCCCCGGCGGAGGCCCCGGGGCCGGCCGACGCGGAGACGGGGATCGAGGGCACCGGGGCGCCCCTCGACCTCTCGTGGGAGCCGCCGCCGGAGGACAGCCACTCCGAGTTCGACATCCCCGGGGAGGAGCTGCGCGTCGTCGACGCGGCCCACCGGGCGGAGAGCCCGCCCGCCGCGGCGACGGGCGGCGGGCGGCGAGAGAGCGAGTCGAGCACAGCGTCCGGGAGCGGACACGACAGGGAGGTCAGCGCTATGGGAGCACGGAAGCGGGGGAAGGCGAGCTACGCGGACGGGCTCCCGCCGATCAAGGTCGTCGGCGTGGGCGGAGGCGGATCGAACGCGGTGCACCGGATGATCGCCTCGAGGCTGCCCGGCGTGCAGTACGTCGCCGTCAACACCGACCACCAGGCGCTCTCCGGCTGCGACGCCGAGGTGACGGTGCGGATCGGCGAGCGCACGACGCGCGGCCTCGGCGCCGGCTCGGAGCCCCTGACCGGACGCCGCGCCGCGGAGGAGTCGCGCGACACCCTGCTGGAGGCGCTGAGCGGCGCCGAGATGGTCTTCGTGACCGCCTGCCTCGGCGGGGGGACGGGGACCGGCGCCGCGCCCATCGTCGCCGAGGCGGCGCGCGAGCTCGGAGCCCTGACGATCGGCGTGGTGACCAAGCCCTTCACGTTCGAGGGCGCGCGGCGGCGGCAGCAGGCGGAGGAGGGCGTCCGCGACCTGCAGGAGAAGGTCGACACGCTGATCGTCGTCCCGAACGACCGGCTTCTCCACATCTGCGGGGAGGACGTCTCCGTCACGGAGGCCTTCCGCACGGCCGACGACGTGCTGCGCCAGGGGATCCAGGGGATCAGCGAGCTCATCACGATGCCCGGGATGGTCAACCTCGACTTCGCCGACGTCCGCAAGATCATGGCGGAGGCGGGGCCGGCGCTGATGGCCATCGGCACCGGCCGCGGAGAGCAGCGCGCCGTCGAGGCCGCGCGCTCCGCCATCGCGAGCCCCCTGCTCGAGGTCGACATCACGGGGGCCACGGGCGTCCTCTTCAACGTCTCGGGGCCCGCCAACCTCGGCCTGCGCGAGCTGGATCAGGCCGCCCGCGTCATCGCCGAGGTCGTCGACCCCGAGGCGGAGATCATCTTCGGCACCTCGATCGACGAGAGCCTGCACGACGAGGTGCGGATCACGGTGATCGCGACCGGCTTCTCCGGGTCGCGGCCGCTGGCGATGAAGGCCCTGGAGACGGCGGAGCCCGAGCCGATCAAGCTCGCCGACCTCCAGCCCGACCCGGCCTTCGCCCAGCTGACGGAGTCCGACCTGCCGACCTTCCTGGGCGCCACCTTCCCCCCGCGCCTGGAAGCCGGCCGTATAGGGGGAGCCCGCCCCGGGCGCCCGACGGGGGCCGGGGCGGCACCCCCCGGC
>VYDC01000271.1 GCA_009843585.1 Chloroflexota bacterium
CTCCTCGAGCAGCACCCGGACGGAGTCGCCGCGGGCGGTGGGGATGTTCTTGCCGACGATGTCGGCGCGGATCGGGAGCTCGCGGTGCCCGCGGTCGACCAGCACGGCGAGCCGCACGGCGCGCGGACGGCCGAAGTCGGTGAGCGCGTCGAGCGCGGCGCGCACGGTGCGCCCGGTGTAGAGCACGTCGTCGACCAGAACCACGACGCGCCCCTCCACGTCGGGGAGCGCGCTCGCCCGCGGCTCGCTGCTAAGCCCGCGCGCGGCGAAGTCGTCCCGGTGCATCGTCACGTCCAGGGCGCCGGTGAGCGGGCGCACGCGCTCGAATCGCTCGATCTCCGCGGCCAGCCGCCCCGCCAGCGGAACGCCGCGGCGGTGGACGCCGGCCAGCACGACGTCCCGCACGCCCTCGTTCCGCTCGGCGATCTCGTGCGCCATGCGGGTGATGGTGCGGCGAACGCCGTCGGCGTCGAGCAGGAGCGCGCCCGGGCGCTCGGCGGCGGCGACCGGCGGCGCCGCGGGATCACTCATCGCGGCGAGCTCCGGTCCGGGAGGGGCGCGCTCCGCGGAAAAAAAGAACCCTCTCGACGGATCGAGAGGGTCTGATGACGGCGCCCGCAGGAGCGGGCGCGGGCGGTGCGCAGAGGTGGCGGCGCATGCTGCGTCCCTTCCCGGCCTCACCGGACCGGCCTTAAAGACACGCCCGTCTCGTGGTGGCCCTAGGGTAGCACCGGGCGCGGAGGGGGCAAGGGCCCCGCCGGGCGGCGGCCCGGCCCGGGCGTCCGGCTAGCGCGCGCGGGCGGCGGCTACCGCCATTGCGTCTCCTGCAGGAACTCCTGCAGGGCGCCGGTCCGGCTCAGCCCGTGCTCCAGCCCCGCCGGGATCGGCTCGCCCCCGGACGAGTGCGCCACGACGTGCCTCACCGGCAGGCCGACGCGGCTCGCCACCTGGTGGGGGAGGTCGCGCCTCAGCCAGCGCGAGAAGCCCGGCGGGAGCGTCACCACGATCACCCCCGCGTACTCGCCGGGATGTGCCTCGACCTCGGCCCGGGCCGCCTCGGCGGGGTCGCGGTCGCCGACCTCCACGCGGCGGACGTGGGCGCCGGCCGCCCGCAGCAGCGCAGCGGCGCTCCCGCCCCGGATGCCGGCGATCGCCTGGCCCCGGCCGGTCTCGCCGGTCCGCAGCTCGCGGGCGGGCGTCGCCGGCACGAGCAGGACGAACTCCGCCGCGGGATCGTCGGCGATCACCTCGCGCAGGTGCGTGATGAGCTCCGGGCTCTCGGCCGTCTGGTGGGCCACGATCAGTTGGAGCGCCATGCGTCACCTCCCGCAGCGATCCGTCCCGTCGGGCCGAGTCTAGCACCCGGCCGGGCACGACACGGGGGCAGGGTCGGCGCCGCAGGGGGTGAGCCCCGGAGCGTCAGCGATCGCGCTGCTCGCGCAGGTAGCGCTCGAGCTCCTCCACCATCGACTCCGCGTCCGGCAGCTCGGCGGGGGCGGAGCGGGGGCCCGCCCCGTCCTCCTCGGATTCGAGCTGCTCCTCGATGCGGCGCGCGTACTCCACCATCTGCGGATCCTTGTCGACCTCCGCCTGCACCTGCGCGTCGAAGCGGGCGGCGAAGACCTCCAGGTCGTGCAGCGAGAGCTTGAGATCGAGGCCGCCGTTGAGGCGCTCGAGCAGCGCGAGGGCGCCCTTCGGATTCGGCGAGGCGTTGACGTAGAACGGCACGCTCGCCCACAGCGAGGCGGAGGGGAGGCCGGCCTCGCGCACGGCCTGCGAGAGCACCCCGACGACGCCCGTGGGGCCCTCGTACCCGCTCGCGCTCTGCGCGGCCAGGTCGAGGCTCCGGGCGAGCTCGTCGTCGCTCGAGGAGCCGAGCAGGGGGACCGGCCGGGAGTGGCTCACCTCCGCCAGGAGCGCGCCGAGCGTGATCACGCCCGAGACGTCGAAGGCGCGGCAGAGCTCCAGGACGCAGCCGATGTAGGCGCGCCACGAGAGGTGCGGCTCGATCCCGGAGAAGAGGATCAGGTCGCGATCGCCGCCCTCCAGGCTCCGCCACGAGAAGCGGTTGCGCGGCCACTCGATCACGCGCTCCCCGTCCACGATGCGGACGGTGGGGCGAGCCTGCGTGAAGTCGTAGTAGGGCTCGGGATCGATCTCGGCGAGCGTCTCGCAGCGCCAGCGGCGGAGCATGTAGCGGATCACGCCCGTGGCGGAGCTTCCCGCATCGTTCCAGCCAGCGAAGGCCGTGATCAGCAGCGGCCGGCGGAGCTCCGGGCGCTCGAGGATGCTCAGCTCGCTCACACGGAGAGGATACCGCGCGCGACCCCAGGCCGCCCGCGGAGGCCGCCGCCGCGCGGCGGAGAGCTAGCGGCCGGTCACGAGCAGCAGCTTCCCGGCGGTGGCGCGGGAGGCGAGGAGGCGCTGCGCCTCCGCCGCCTCTGCGAGCGGGAGCTGGCGGTCGATGCGCAGCGCGAGCTCGCCCGCCGCGACCCAGCCGAGCAGGTCGGAGGCGCGGCGCTCGAGCTCGTCGCGACCGGCGATGTAGTGGGCCAGGCTGGGACGGGTCAGGAAGATGCTCCCGGCGTCCTGCAGCTCCCGCGTCTCGACCGGATCCGGCACCCCGCTCGACTGGCCGTAGGAGACGAGCATGCCGCGCGGCCGCAGCACGCGCATCGAGCCGCGCAGCGTGTCGCGGCCCACCGAGTCGTAGGCGACGTCGACGGAGCGCGGTCCGACGAGCCGCTCCGTCTCGGCGACGAAGTCCCTCTCGCGGTAGAGGATGACGTGGTCGGCGCCGGCCCGCGCCGCGAGCTCGGCCTTGTCCTCCGTCGACACGGTGGCGATCACCGAGGCTCCGCGGCGCCGCGCGATCTGCGTGAGCAGGAGGCCGACCCCGCCGGCGCCCGCGTGCACGAGCGCGGTGTCGCCGGGAGAGAGGGGGTAGGTGTCCTCAGCCAGGTAGTGCGCCGTCATCCCCTGCAGCATCAGCGCGGCCGCCTGGCGGGGCGTCACGCCCCCGGGAACCCGGACGAGCCGCTCGGCCGGGACGGCCGCGTACTCCGCGTAGGCGCCGAGCACGCCGCAGTAGGCGACGGTGTCGCCGACGGAGACGGAGTCGACGCCCTCCCCCACCGCCTCCACCGTTCCCGCGGCCTCCGAGCCGGCGGTGAAGGGCAGCGGGAGGGCGTAGAGCCCCTGGCGCTGGTAGATGTC
>VYDC01000061.1 GCA_009843585.1 Chloroflexota bacterium
GGGCGGACGCGGCAGGCGCGGGCGCGCCCGACCTGCTCATCCGCGGCGCGCTCGTGGTCACGATGAACCCCGCACGCGAGGTCTACGACCCGGGCTACGTCGCGGTGAGTCGGGGGCGGATCGCGGCGGTCGGCCCCGAGGCCGAGTGCCGCGACGAGCCGTCCCCGGCCGCAACCCTGCTCGACGGGCGCGACCGCATCGTCCTCCCGGGCTTCGTGAACGCGCACGATCACCTGCTGGGCGCCTTCTCGCGCGGGCTCGGCTCCGACCGGGCCGTCGCCGTCACGGTGCCGGACGCCTCCGAGCGCCTCGCCGCGCGCATCCGCGGCGCGATCGACGAGGAGGCCGCCTACGCCGCCGCCCGGCTCTCCCTGCTGGAGCTCCAGCTCTCCGGCGTCACCACCACCGCGGACAGCCAGCCGGCGCTGGCCGGGCGCGAGGCGAACGCGGACGCGACGCTCCGCGCCCTCCACGAGTCGGGGGCGCGCGCGCTCTGGACGCGCGCCTCGCTGAACCGGACCGGCTACGTCTCCCCCGGGCAGCACGACTCGCTGGACGTCGCGCTCGCCGAGCTCGAGCGCCTGGCCGGCCGCTGGTCGTCGGGGCGCGTCGAGGTCGGCTGCGAGGCCCAGGCGCTCCACCGCGTCGAGGAGGATCTCCTCCGCGGCCTGGCGGAGTGGGCGGAGGGGCGGGACGCGCACTTCGCGATGCACCTCTCCTACAGCGAGGAGGCGGCCCTGCACGCCGTGGAGCGCTTCGGCCGGCCGCTGCTGCTGCTGCTCGAGGAGTGGGGGGTGCTCGGGCCGCGCTTCCTGGGGTACCACCCGGTCTGGCTCTCCGACGCGGAGATCGAGGCCGCCGCCCGATCCGGCGCCGGCCTCGCCTTCTGCCCGGTCGACAACATGCTCATCGCCTCGGGCGTGGCGCCGGTCGCGCGCCTGCTCGCCGCGGGCTGCCGCCTCGGGCTCGGCGTCGACCAGCCGAACGACGGCCACAGCGTCTTCGAGCTGATGAAGCTCTCCGTGCTCATCCAGCGCGTCGCCCACCTCGACGCCTCGCTCGGCGGGCCCGAGCAGGCACTCGAGCTCGCCACGCTGGGCGGCGCCCGCGCGCTCCACCGCGAGCGTGAGCTGGGATCGATCGAGCCGGGGAAGGACGCCGACCTGGTCGTGCTGGACGGCCGCCGGCCGGCGTTCGCCCCCTTCCCCGGGCGGATCTCGAACCTGGTCTACGCCGCGAGCCCCGCCGACGTGGAGCACGTCTTCGTCGCGGGCGAGGCGGTCGTGCGCTCAGGCCGGCACACCCTGTGGGACGAGGAGGACGTCGTCGCGGAGGCCAACCGGGCGATGCGCGCCACGCTCGGGCGCGCCGGCCTCCCGGAGGATCTCGGCCCCTACACGAGCTGGCCGCTCTCGTGAGCGGAAAGCCCTGAGCCGGCGATCAGCCCTGCGGCGGCTGCGCCGGGACGTCGGCCCCGGCCGTCCCGGTGCGGTAGTTCTGGGCGCGGAAGTTCTCCGGGTTCTCGAAGTCGGTGAGGACCAGCACCTCGCGGTAGAGGTCGAGGAAGCCCTCGGCGCGCAGCCGGCGCGGCGTGATCTCGATCACGTAGCGCTCGTAGTCGGCGTCGACCGGGGGCACCCCCCGGGCGGCGGCGCGGCGCGCGAGGAAGGCCTCGACGCGATCCTGGTCGCGCACCAGCTCCACGTCGCCCTGGATCCAGACGTTGCGCACGGCGCCGCGCGGCCCGATCGTGCGGCCGGAGACCTCGACCCAGTGCATTGTGGCGCGGGGGTTGTCGGTCAGGTGGCGCATCTTCAGATCGCCCTCGCGGATGCGGCCGATCGTCCCGAGCCGCCACCCCCGCTCGTCGCGCTCGACGAAGCACCCGACCTGCCGGATGTAGGCGTCGCCGTGGCGGTTCGAGGTCGTGAGGAAGATGGTCACGCCGGGGACGCGCCCCTCGATGAAGTCGAGCACGTCCTCCATGGTCCGGTCCATCGCGTCCCCCCCTCCGCTCGCGCCCACCCTACACCCCGCGTTGGCGCGCGTGGCGCGGCCGCCGCTGCGCTATCATCGCGCCGGATGCGGCGGAGGGCGCGCCGGGCGTCGGCCGCGCGCCGCCGGGGAACGCGGGGTCTCAGGTGGAGTTCGGCTGGAGCGACGAGGAGCGGGCCTTCCGCGCGGAGGTGCGCGCCTTCCTGAAGGAGCACTGGGACCCGAAGCCCCTGCACGACTTCGGGACCGACGACCACAAGGCGCGCGAGTACGTGCGGGCCTTCAAGATGATCCTCGCCGAGCACGGCTGGCTCACGATGGCGTGGCCCGAGGAGTACGGCGGGCAGGGCGCCTCCTACGTCCGGCAGATGATCTTCAAGGAGGAGAGCGCGATCCAGAAGGCGCCGACCTCGGGCGGCGCGGAGGACATCCTGGCGCCGGCGCTGATGATCCACGGGACCGAGGAGCAGAAGCGCGAGTACCTGACGCCCATCTCGCGCGGCGAGGTGCTCTGGTCGCAGGGCTACTCGGAGCCGGGGGCCGGCTCCGATCTGGCCTCGCTGCAGACGCGCGCCGTGCGCGACGGCGACGAGTACGTCGTGAACGGGCAGAAGGTGTGGAACGGATCGCACCGCGGCGACTGGATCCACACGCTGGTGCGCACCGACCCCTCCGCGCCGAAGCACCGCGGGATCAGCTACGTGATGATCAACCTGCGCCAGTCCGGCGTCTCCATCCGCCCGATCTGGCAGATGCACGACACCGGGCGCTTCAACGAGGTCTTCTTCGAGGACGTGCGCATCCCGGTCTCGGCCCGCATCGGCGAGGAGAACCGCGGCTGGTACACCGCGATGACGGCGCTCGACTTCGAGCGCTCGGGGATCCACCTGATCATCGGCGTGCAGGGGGGCTTCGAGCGCTTCGCGGCGCACGCGCGCGCGGAGGGCTCGGACCCCTCCGGGGGCCGTCTCATCGACCGCGGCGCGGTGGCGCGAGCCGTCGCCGACACGCACATCGAGCTCGAGGTGGCGCGGCTCCTCTCCTACCGCATCACCTCGATGCAGGCGCGGGGCCTGGTCCCCAACTACGAGGCCTCGGTCGCGAAGACCTTCGGGACGGAGCTCACGCAGCGGCAGGCGCGCCGCGCCATCAACGCGCTCGGCCTCCCCGGCACGATCCGCGAGCACTCGCCGCACGCCATCGCCGAGGGCTCCTTCTGCG
>VYDC01000226.1 GCA_009843585.1 Chloroflexota bacterium
GTGTGGACCCCGGCGTCGGCCGCGAGCAGCGCCTCCTCGAGCGACTCCCAGAGCTCGGGGGTGACCCCCGCCCCGAGGAGCCCGGTGAGCCGCCCGCGCCAGGAGCGCCGTGTGCGGTCGAGCGCGCGCCCGGTCGCCTCGTCGGGACCCGTGCGGGCGGAGAAGAGCCCCACGGCGCCCTCCCTTCAGGCCCTCCCGGCCGGTCGTTGGCCGGGCGGCCCCTGAGGCGATCGTAGCGAGTCGCGCCGCGGGCGCCACGCCGCGCTCCCGCGCCGCCCTCCCGCGCCACGCTGTGGCACACTGGCGCCGCCCGCCGCGGTGCCGGCGGGGCCAGGCGGGATGGCGGGACGGGCAAGGGGGGCCAGATGGCGGAGACGGCCGAGCGGCGCGATCAGATCGCGGAGGGGCTGCGCACGAGCCTGGAGCGCGTGCGCGCGATCTCCGAGGAGCTCGTCGCGGGCGGCGAGCGGCCGCTGCTGCGCGGGGAGTGGCGCATCCGCGACGCGCTGAGCCACCTCGCCGCGCGCTCCAACCCGGTCGCGCTCGCCCGCCAGCGCATCGCCGAGCAGGGCCAGGAGCGCACGCTCACCGTCGACGAGATCAACCACGGGCAGGTCGAAGAGCGGAGCGATCTCTCGGTCTCCGAGCTCGTCGACGAGATCCTCTCCGGCTGCGAGGCCGCGCTCTCCGAGCTCGACGACCTCTCCGACGAGTTCCTCGAGCAGACGGTCAAGGTCAACTTCGGGCCGGGGGAGATGGCGGCCGGCGCCATCGTCCTCTTCGGGGGGCCCCGCCACTTCCTGGAGCACCTGGGGGACATCGAGGAGGCGCTCCGGGCGTAGCCCGCGGGCCGCGCCCCGGGCTACCCGGCGGCGGGGAGCTCCTCCAGGTTCAGCGAGAGCACGCGCGAGACCGAGTCGTCGCCCATCGAGATGCCGTAGATGGCGTCGGCGTCCTCGATGGTGCGGCGGTTGTGCGTGACGACGATGAACTGCGAGCGCGCGGTGAGCTCGCGGAGCGTCTCCACGAAGCGCTCGACGTTCGCCTCGTCCAGCGCCGCGTCGACCTCGTCGAGGACGACGACCGGCGCCGGGTTCACGGAGAGCAGCGCGAAGAGGAGCGCGACCGAGGTCATCGAGCGCTCCCCGCCGGAGAGCATCGCCAGGCTGGTGATGCGCTTGCCGGGCGGCTGCGCCGTGATCTCGACGCCCGGGTCGGCCTCGCCCGCGGCGGGCGGCTCCTCCCCGTTCTCCTCGCCGGCGGCGCCGTGCTCCTCCTCCGCCCCGTCCTCGGCAGCGGCCGGCCGCTCCAGCCGGAGCTCGGCGTGGCCGCCGCCGAAGAAGCGCGTGAAGTACTCGGAGAAGGCGGCGTTGACCTCCGCGAAGGTCTCCGTGAAGCGGCGGCGGATGAGGCGCCGGAGCTCCCCGATCGCGCCCCGGAGCTCCCGCTCCGTCGACTCGAGGTCCCGGAGCTGGCCGGAGAGGAACTCGACGCGCTGGCGCTCCTCCTCGAGCTCGCCGAGCGCCTCGACGTTGACCGGCCCGAGCGAGCGGATGCGCGAGCGGAGCTCCGTGACGCGGCCGCGGAGCTCCTGCGTGTCGACCTCCCGGCCGCCGCGCAGGGGCGGCAGGCCGGGGGCGCCGCTCGGGGCCGGCGCCTCTTCGGGTGCGGCGGCCGGCTCCGGCCCGGGCTCCAAACGTTGCTCCGTCCGCTCGCCGGCGTCGCCCGCGGGCGCCTCGTCGAACTCCGATCGCGGCGGCGGCTCGACGCCCTCCGGGAGCGGTGCGCGGACCGAGCCGTGCTCGTCGACCGTCATCCCCTCGTCGGCGATCTGCTCGAGCCAGCCCTGGACGGCCTCCTGGTGGCGGCGGACCCGCGCCTCCGCCTCGATGAGGCCGCGCTCGGACTCGAGCTGGAGCGCCTGCGTCTCGCTGCGCCTCGCCGTCACCTCGCGCGCCTCCGCCTCGACCTCCGCGAGGGCGCTCCGGGCCGGCCCGACGCGCGCGCTCGCCTCCGAGAGCTGCTCGCGCGCGGCCTCGAGCCGGCGGGCGAGGTCCGCGAGGCGTACCGCGAGATCCTCGCGCTCCGAGGTCGCGGCCCGGAGCTGCTCGCGCCGCCCGGCGAGGAGCGCGCGGGCGCGGCGCTCCGCCTCGGCGCGCTGCTCGCGGCGCTCCTCCAGCCCGCGCAGCTCCCCCTCGAGGCGCGCGACCTGCGCCTCGGACCCGGTGACCCGCTCGAGCGCGCGGTCCCGCTCGGAGACGAGCGCCTGCGAGCGGTCGCGCAGCGTCGCGAGCTCCGCGCCGACGCTCTCGACCAGCGACTCCGCCTCGGCCAGGCGGTCGCCCTCCGGGGCGCCCGAGGGCGCGGGATCCGGCTGAAGCAGCACGGCGCGCGCGGAGCGCAGCTCGGCCGCGACCGGCGCGAAGCGCCGCGCGAGCGACTCGCGCTCTGAGTCGACGTCGCGGCGCTCCTGCTCGGAGCCCTCGATGGCGCGGCGGGCGGACTCCACCCGTGCGTGGGCGTCGGCGACGACATCGTCCTGCCGCTTGAGGCGGGCCCTCGCGCCCTCGACCTCCTCGCGCGCCTGCTCGAGCCGCTCCGGCAGCTCGTCGAGCTCGCGCCGGAGCGAGAACTGCTCGGCCGCGGCGCCGCCGCGGCCGCCGAAGAGGGAGCCGTTGGGGCGGAGCAGCGTGCCGTCGCGGGTCACGACGGAGCCGAGCCCGCGCTGGAGCATCCGGCGCGCCGTGGCCAGGTCCTCGACGACGATCGTGCGCCCGAGCAGCGCGTCTATGAGCGGGCGGTAGGCCCGCTCGGTGCGGACGAGCCGCGCCGCGACGCCTATCACGCCGCGCTCGTTGCGGAGGTTGAGCGGGGGCGAGGCGGCGAGGCTGTCCAGGGGGTAGATGGTGGCGAAGCCGGCCTCCTGCTCGCGCAGGAGCTCGAGCACCTCGATGGCGGCCTCGTCGCGCTCGACGACCACCGCGTCGATCTGCTCGGCGAGCGCCGCCTCGATGGCGTCCCCGAGATCGCCCGGCACGCGGATCAGCTGCCCGACCGCGCCGACGATCTCGAAGATCCCCGGGCGCTCCGCGGCCGCCTCCCCCGCCCGCGCCCGCTCGGCCAGCTCCAACAGAGCCCGCGCGCCGGCGCCGGCCCCCCCCGCCTCCTGCGAGCAGCGCACCACGAGCCCCCCGCGCGCCACGCGCGGC
>VYDC01000103.1 GCA_009843585.1 Chloroflexota bacterium
TCCGGACCCCGACGAGCACATCCACCTGCCGCCGCCGTCGTACTACCCGCTGCTCATCGGCGTGGGCTTCACGCTGATGGGAGTCGGCGCGCTCTCGCACCTCGCGGTGCTCGCGCTCGGCGTGGTCATCGTCATCTACGGCATCTGGGGCTGGGCGCTCGAGCCGACCGGCGCCGAGCCCGCCGCGGGCGGGCACTAGGGGAGCGGGGGAGCGAGATGGCGCAGGCCTCGCACGCGGCGGGCGCTCCGCACAGCACGACGGGGATCGACAGCCGCAAGGTCCTGATGTGGATCTTCCTCGCCTCGGAGTGCCTCTTCTTCGGCTCGCTGATCGCGACCTACCTGGTCTTCAAGAACGACATCCCGCTCCCGCCGGCGGGCTTCCTCGAGGATCACACCAAGGACGGCGTGGTCACCGGGTGGTTCCCGACGGACCGCGTCATCGACGGCGTGAAGTACAAGGGCGTGCTCAGCATCCCCATCACCTCGGCCTCGACCTTCGTGCTCCTGATGAGCTCGGTCGCGATGGTGCTCGCCGTCTACGGCGCCCAGAACGGGCGCCCGAAGATGATGAAGATCTGGCTGCTCGGGACGATGCTGCTCGGGCTCATCTTCCTGGGCTTCCAGGTCTTCGAGTTCCACGAGTTCGGCGCGTACGGGCTCAACCTCGCCACCAACCAGTTCGGCGCCTCGTTCTTCGTGCTCACCGGCTTCCACGGCGCGCACGTCACGGTCGGCGTGCTCATGCTCGGATCGATGCTGCTGGCGTCGATGCGCCGGACGGGCCTCGGCCCGGAGGCGGGCTTCCACGTGGAGACGATCGGCCTCTACTGGCACTTCGTCGACATCGTCTGGATCGTGATCTTCACGGTCGTCTACCTGATACCGGCATGAGGTCCGGGACGGAGGGCGGGAGGACGCGATGAGCGCCGGGGGCGGACACGCGACCGGGTCACACGAGCGTCAGCACCCCACGGTGCGCCAGTACATCCTGATCGGGATCCTCCTCACGGTGATCACGATCGTGGAGCTCGCCGCCTCCTACACGCCGGGGCTGGGCGTGCTCCTGATCCCGATCCTGGTCGTGCTCTCCGCCATCAAGTTCGCGATCGTGGTCGCCTACTTCATGCACCTGCGCTTCGAGGACGCGCTCCTGACGCGGCTCTTCGTCTTCGGCTTCGTGCTCGCCGGCGCGATCCTCATCGCGATGCTCGCGCTCTTCTGGGGCGACCCGGCGGTCATCAACCGCTAGCGCCCCGCCCCGGGCCGCGGGCCTACGCGCGCGCCCCCCGGGAGCCGAGCGGCTCGGGGGCCGCGGGCGGCTCGTCGGGGCGGCCCTGGCCGCTCTTCTGGTACCAGACGGCGAAGATGGCGGCCGCGACCCCGAGCATCACGAGCTGGCTCGGTGCCCACATGATGAGCCCCGCGATCTGCTGGTCGGTCGCAAGCGAGATGTCGATGAACTGCCGGCCCTCGTAGTAGGGGTAGAACGGCTCCTCGGCGAAGGTGAGGAAGGCGCCGAGGATGTGCTTGGGGACGCCCACGGCGAGCACGAAGAGGATGCGGGGGAGGTAGGCGAGCCTCGCCTGTAGCGGCGCCGGATCGATCACGTTCCACCAGACGAGGAGACCGACGGCGGAGAAGGAGACGTGCTGCAGCTCGTGGATCCACTCGCTCGTGAGCGCCGCCTCGTACCAGCCGGGGGCGAGGTGCCAGAGCCAGAGGACGACCGTGAAGGCGCCCCCGGCGAGGAGGGGGTGCGTGAGGAGGCGCCACCCGCGCCTGACGGCGTGGCGCCGGGCGAGGCGGCGCACGACGCCGAGCCTGAGCTCGCGCGGCAGCCCGCGGAGGAGCGGCGTCGTCGGTGCGCCGAGCAGGATCAGGGCGGGGGCGACCACGATGAGCAGCTCGTGCTGGATCATGTGGAAGGTCAGGTGGTGCTCGGCCGCCGCGTCGAGCGGCGACTCGATGGCGAGCAGGAGCACGAGCAGCCCCAGGTAGAAGAGCGCCGTGCGCCAGCGGGGGTGCTCGCGGCTGCGCTCGGGCCAGCGCGAGAGGCCGCGCGCGTACCAGACGGCCGCCAGGGCGAGCGGGACCAGGAGCTGCGGGTCGACGTTCCACGCCCCCCACAGGTCGCCGGTGTGGTTGAGGTGCTCCGGGTGCGCGACCTCGAGCGCGCGCGGGACGAGATGCAACTGCACGGGCGCTCCTCGCCGCCGTCGCCCCGAGCCGCGGGCGCTCGGGCGGCCCCGAGTGTGCACCGTGCGGGGAGCAGGGGCGAGCGCGGCGGGGGCGGCCACCGGGCGCGACTGCTAGCCTGATCGCGCCGGATCCTAGCGGCGCGGGAGGGGGAGAGGGCTCATGCCGGCGTCGACGCTCCGGCTCGCGCTGGCCCAGCTCAACACGACGGTGGGCGACTTCGAGGGCAACGCCCGCCTCGTGCTCGACGCCGCGCGCGAGGCCCGGGCGGCGGGCGCCGAGCTCGTCGCCGCGCCCGAGCTCACGCTCACCGGCTACCCGCCCGAGGACCTGCTGCTCCGGCCAGCCTTCGTCCAGGACGCCGAGCGCGCGCTGCTTCGGCTCGCCGCCCGGGCGCGCGGCCTCCCGCCGCTCGTGGTGGGCACCCCCGACCCGGGGGACCCCTCGCGGCCCGGCCCGGGGGGCCGAGCTCTCTACAACGCGGCGGCGATCCTCCACGAGGGCCGGGTGGTCGGGCGCTACCGGAAGCAGCGGCTCCCCAACTACGGCGTCTTCGACGAGCGGCGCTACTTCGTCCCCGGGGAGGAGACGCCGCTCTTCGTCGTCGGCGGGGCGCAGGTCGGGCTCACCGTGTGCGAGGACATCTGGTACGAGGACGGCCCGGCGGGCGCGCTCTGCGACGCCGGCGCCCAGCTGATCGTGAACATCAACGCCTCGCCCTTCTGGGCCGGCAAGACGGAGGAGCGGCTCGCCGTCGCCTCCGACCTCGCGCGCGCGCACGGCTCGCCCGTCGCCTACGTGAACCAGGTGGGGGGACAGGACGAGCTGGTCTTCGACGGGAACTCCCTCGTCGTCGACCCGTCGGGCCGCCTGGTGGCGCGCGGCGCCTGCCTCGAGGAGGACCTGCTGCTCGTCGACGTCCCGCTCCCGGGGCGCCCGCAGGCCGCGGGGGCGCTTCACGTGAGCTCCGCCCCGGCCCAGGCGCCCCCGCCGCTCCCCGGGCGG
>VYDC01000063.1 GCA_009843585.1 Chloroflexota bacterium
CCCCGGACGCCCTCGGATCCCGCCCCGGTGCCGGCGCCGCGCCGGCTCAGGAGCCGCCCGAGCCACCCGCGTCGCCGGGCGGCGCACCCGGCTCCCCGTCGCGAGCGGCTGCGCCCGGCGGGGAGTACGCCTGCCGGATCTCCTCGAGCTCCCTCTCGGAGCGGACGTGGAAGAGCACGAGGCGCGTGCTCTGCTCGCCCGACGAGCGGGCGCCGTTCGCCTCCACGAGCTCGTAGCGGGCGCGGAGCTGCATCGGGTGGAGCCGCACGTCGAGGTACCAGCCGGGGGGCTCTCCGAGCGTCACCACGGCGCTCGCGCCGGGGGCGATGGGCGCCTCGTGGCTCCCGGCGACCTCGATCACTGGCGGTTCCTCGCCGCCGAAGTCGTTCTCGGCGTCGTAGCCCGGGACGAACCTCATCGCCCAGGAGACGTGGCTGAGCGCCCGTTCGCCCCGGTTCGCGAGGGTCCCGCGGAGCTCACCCCTGAGCACCCAGAGGTCGAGGAGCTCGGCGCCGACGCCCGGGGCTGCGGCCGGCGTCGTCTCAGGCTCCCCCTCGCCGCCCGTTGAGCCGACCTCCGGCATCGGGGCCACGTCGGGGGCTCGGCCGCGCAGGAGCCAGGCGAGGAAGGCGATCGCGCCGGCGAGGAGGCCGGCCGCGGTGAGCACGCCGCGCCATCCGCCGCCGGAGGCGTGCGACTCGGGGCTCCACCCGCTTCCCGGGGACTCCTGGGCCATGCGCGGAGACTACACGCGTCCCGACCCCTTGCGGGAGACCCGGCCACCGAACGTCGGACGGGGGCCGCCCGTGCCCGCTCTCTGGCGAAGTCGCTCCCACTTTGCGTAGCCTCGGCGGGTGGCTGAGATCGTGCGGGCCGTCGTCCTCGGAGCCGTGCAGGCGCTCACGGAGTTCCTCCCGGTCTCGTCGTCGGGGCACCTGCTCCTCGCCTCCCGGACGCTGGGCGGCTCGGTCGACTCGCTCACCTTCGACGTCGGGCTGCACCTCGGGACGGCCGTTGCGGTGCTCGGGTACTTCTGGCGCGACTGGATCGCGATCGTCCGTTCCGTGCTCGCGGGCGCTCGCGAGCACGGGATCCGCCCTGCGCGCTGGGAGGGGCAGGCGCAGCTGGGCCTCTGGATCCTCCTGGGAACCGCGCCGGCGGCGATCGCCGGCCTGATCCTGAGCGACCGCATCGAGCGGGATCTGCGCGAGCCGGCCGTCGTCGGCGTCGCCCTGATCCTCGGCGGCATCGTGATCGGCGCCGCCGACAGGTGGGGCGGCACGCTCCGCCGCCTTCCCGACATGCGCGGCGGAGCGGCCCTCCTCGTCGGCCTGGCGCAGGCGAGCGCCCTCGTCCCCGGCGTCTCGCGCTCCGGCATCACCATCGCGACCGCGCGCGGCCTGGGCTTCGAGCGCTACGCGGCGACACGCTTCTCGTTCCTCCTCTCGATGCCGATCGTCGTGGCGGCCGGCCTCTACCGCCTCGCCTCGGCGCTCGCGGGCGACGAGCAGCTGGAGTGGGGCCTGCTCGCGCTCGGCGCCTGCGCGGCGCTCCTCGTCGGCGCCGCGGTGATCCGCTTCCTGCTCGGCTTCGTGCAGGAGCACTCGCTGCTCCCCTTCGTGCTCTACCGCCTCGCGCTCGGGGCGCTCGTCCTGGGCCTCGTCGCCCGGGGGGACCTCTGAACCTCCTCGCCCCCGCCCGGGGCGGACCGGCGGGTATACGATCGGCCGCGGCGACCCCGGCCGCCGCGCCTCGGAGGGGGCCATGACCGACCGCGGGGCACCCGGCTCCGGCACGAGGAGTCCCTCCGCCTCCCCGCCCCTGGCGGGCCGCCGCGCCGCGGTGGTGGGCGTGGAGAGCGCCGCCGGCGCCGCCATCTCGCGCGCTCTCGGCTCGGCCGGCGCCGACGTCGCGCTCTGCGCGCTGCGGCCCGACGAGGGCGTACTGGTCGCCCGGCGCGTCCAGCGCGAGCTCACCGGCGCCGGGCGCCGCGCCGCGACCTACGTGATGGACGTGACGCTCGGGCGCAACGTTCAGGTCACGACGCGCCAGATCGCGAAGGAGCTCGGTGGCCTCGACCTCGTCGTCTCCGCGCCGCAGTTCCCCCGCGGCGGTTCCCTCGCGCGGCTCGCCGAGGTCGAGCTGGCCCAGCTGTGGGCGCTCAACTTCACGGCGCACCTCTTCCTCGTGCGCTCGGCCGCGCCGGAGCTCGTGCGAGCCGGCGGCGGGTCGCTCCTGCTGCTCACGCACGAGGCGGGATCGTGGGGCGTCCCCGCCGCGCCGGCCTTCGCCGCCGCGCAGGCGGCGACCCGAAGCCTGGTCGCGTCGCTGGCGGAGGATCTGGCGGAGGAGGGCGTGGCGCTCGCCGCCATCTCGCTCGCCTCGCCTCCCGGGGCCGCCGACGCGCCGGGCGGGGAGGAGGAGGCGGCGCATGCGGCCGCGCGCGCCGTGGAACTCGCCTCGCTCGGCGGCGCCGCCTCCGGACGCATCGTCCGGGCCGATGCCGCCCCCGTCCGCGTCGACGCGCCGGGGGAGCGCTCGCCGTGAGCCTCCCGGCCTTCGATCTCTCCGGCCGGGCGGCGATCGTGACCGGCGCGGGCGGCGGGTTCGGGCGGGAGATCGCGCTCTCGCTCGCCCGCGTCGGCTGCGACGTCGTCGCCGCCGGCCGGCGGGAGGCCCCGCTCGCGCGCGTGGCCGCCGACGTCCGCGAGCTGGGTCGGCGCGTGCTGGTGGTCCCGACCGATGTCACCGACTCGGCGCAGGTGAACGCCCTGGTCGCGGAGACGATGGCGGAGTGGGGGCGCATCGACGTGCTGGTGAACAACGCGGGTTCCTACACCGGCATCGCCGGCGGCTCGCTCCCGGAGCTCACCGACGAGGAGGAGCGCGCGCGGCTCGGCGAGCGCCAGGTCGCGGGTCGCGTCGGGCGCCCGCAGGAGGTCGGCCCGCTGGTCGCCTTCCTCGCCTCCGACGCCGCGGCCTACCTCAACGGCGCGACGATCTCGCTCGACGGTGGCGCCGCGGCCGGCGGGCTCGTCCCCGCCGGCATCGATGCCGGGCGTGCCGCGCCGACGGGGAGGGGGGCGCCGTGACCTCCTGGCCCCCGGCGGAGCTGGCGGGGCGCTCGGCGCTGGTGGCGGGTGCGGTCGGGCCCCTGGGCCGGGCCCTCGC
>VYDC01000026.1 GCA_009843585.1 Chloroflexota bacterium
CCCGCGGAGGGCTCCCCCGGCGTCGTGGTGACGAGCGAGCGGGCGTCGCCCGAGGCGTTCGCGGAGACGCTCCGCCAGGCCGGCTGCGATCCGGCGAGCATCTGGGTCGCGAGCGCCGGGGAGCTGCGGGGCTACGTCCCCGGCGCGCCCGCCTTCGTGAACGCGCGCTTCCCGCACGCGATCCCGGGCGGGACGCAGGCGTGGGTGCGCTGCGCCGGCGGAGACGCCCCCGCCGCCGACCCGGCGAACGCGGGCTATCTGATAGAGGGCGAGGAGGTGGTGCTCGAGGACGGCCTCTCCGACGTGCCGTTCGCCCCCGGCTCGGCGACGAGCACGCGCACCGAGCTCGGCGCGCACCGCTCCTACGGCGATCTCGACGGGGACGGCGTGCTCGACGCCGCCTCGGCGCTGGTGCAGAACCCCGGCGGGAGCGGCACCTTCCACTACCTGGCGGTGAGCCCGGGCGGCTCGGGCGGGCCGGGCCCGACGCTCTTCCTCGGCGACCGGGTGACGGTCGAGCGCGTCGCGGTCGCGCACGGCCGCGTCACCGTGTCGTACCTGGCGCGGGCCTGCGGCGCGCCGATGGTGAGCCCGCCGACGATCCCCGTCACGCGGCACGTCGTGCTGGAGGAGGGGAGGCTCGTCGACATCGGGAGCGGCGCCTGCGAGGCGCCGGGGCTCGCCGGCGTGGGCTCCTTCGTGATCGTCACCGCGCCCGCCTCCGGCAGCGAGGTGCTGGGCCGCTTCACCGTGAGCGGCTGCTCGCGCACCTTCGAGTCGAACGTGAACTGGCGGCTGCTCGACCGCGCGGGCGCCGAGATCGCCTCGGGCCACGCGAGCGGCGGCGGCGTCGACGGGCCGGCGCGCTTCTCGTTCACGGTCGAGTACGACGTCCCCGGGAGGCAGGCGGGCCGCCTCGAGGTCTTCGAGGCGGACGTCTCGGAGGGCGAGGGCTACCCGCCTCCCATGGAGGCGATCACGCTGATCCTGCGCTAGCGGCCGCCGCCGCGGGGCTGCGTCGGGGCGCTGGATCCGGGACGCGGCGCCGTGCTCTGCGGTCACGACCGTCCCGTATGCTGCGCCGATGCCCCGGCGCAGGTTCTACGAGCCGGAGGATCTCGGCTGCGATCAGGATCGCCGCGACGCGGCCGATCCCGGCCGGCGGTTCTATGTCTACGTCCTCGGCACGGACTACGGTCACTACGTCGGGCACACCGCGCGAATGGCGACGCGGCTTCGCCAGCACCGTCGTGACGAGGTCCCGTCGACGGCCGGCGGCGGGCCCTCCCTGCTCTGGAGATCCGGGCCGCTGGCCACGCGCCGCGACGCCGCGTCGTTCGAGGCGGCCCTGAAGGCGCTCCGGCAGAAGCGCTCGCCTCGCTTCACGGAGATCACCGGGGTCCGGCCCCTGCCCTTCCGGCCGGTGAGCCGGCGCGGTGGCCGCGCTGCCGGCGGCCCGGCGGGCAGCGGCCTCGGCCGCGCGCTCCGGAGGCCCCTCCGCGGCCTCGGCCGCGAGCTCCGCCGGCTTCTGCGCAGCCGCGGCCGGCGGCGCCTGTGGCTGGTCCTCGCGCTCGCCGCGGTCGTGCTGGGGCGCGTCGCCCGGGACGCGATCGGCGGCGGGTCCTGAGGAGCGGGCGCGTCGGAGGGGGTCGTCGCCGGCCGCGCGCGCGTCGGCCCGTCCGGCCTCAAGCGACATAACGCGAAGGGCGGGACGCGGTGCCGGAACCGGGCGCGGTGCTCTTCGATCTCGACGAGACCCTCCTGGACGACGACGCCTCGATGCACCGCGCGCTCCGGATGGTCTGCTCGGCACTGGGGGCCGGTTACGGCCTCCCGGCCGAGGCCCTCGCCCGGGCCTACCTCGGCGTCGCCGAGCGGACCTGGCCCGAGCTGGGGAGCGTCCCGACGGCGGGGAGGCCGGACCTCGCCGACGGGTGGGCGATCCGGGTGTGGATGTGGCGCGAGGCCCTCGGTGCCGTCGACGCCGCGCCCGACCTCGCCGGCGAGGCCGCCGGGCGCTACCGCTCGGCGAGGCGCCGCACTTACCGGGCCTTCGACGACGTGCTGCCGGCGCTGAGGTGCCTGGCCCGGGAGTACCGGCTCGGAGTCGTCACCAACGGCGCCCCCGACACCCAGCGCGAGAAGCTCGAGGCGCTGGGCCTCGGCGAGTATCTGGGGACGGTCGTGATCTCGGGCGAGGTCGGCGTGGGCAAGCCCGACCCGGAGATCTTCCGGATCGCCCTCGGGGAGCTCGATGCACCGCCTCACCGGGCCGTGCACGTGGGCGATTCGCTCGAGAGCGACGTCCGGGGAGCCGCCTCGGCGGGGATCCGCGCCGTCTGGCTCAATCGCGCGGGCCGGCGGCCGGCCACGGGCTCGGCCCGGCCCGCCGCCACGATCCGCACGCTCGCCGGGCTCCCGGCGCTCCTCGCGCGTCTGGCGGAGGGCGCGTCCCCGCCGCCGTGAGGCGCAGAGGCGCTCAGGCCGCCTCGCTCAGGCGGAGCGGCCCACTCCCTCCGGGCGCCGCGGCTGGTTCCACGCGGGGTTCGACCAGCGCCGGACCTGCCCGCTGAAGTCC
This sequence comes from Chloroflexota bacterium, assembly GCA_009843585.1. Lineage (GTDB taxonomy): Bacteria > Chloroflexota > Dehalococcoidia > UBA2979 > UBA2979 > VYDC01. Next base: position 2,579 of record VYDC01000026.1, read on the forward strand.
TGGTAGGGGGCGGCGGGGAGCGCGTAGCCCTGCCGCGGGCTGAGCTGCAGGAAGGTGTGGAGCCCGAAGCTGCCGCGGGGGATGCCGGAGTGGTCGGACGAGCTGCCTGAAGTCATCGAGGGCCCCTTCCACGGCGCGAACTGCGCCATCGCCGCCGATAGTAGCAGCAGGCGCCACGGCGGCGCCCGGCGCGGCCGCGGCGGCGGCGCTAGGCTTGGGGACGCGGTCCGGGCGCGCCGGGCCGGGGGGAGGGCGGTCGTGAGCGAGTCTCCGCGGCTGGGCGTCGGTTTCGCGATCCCGCAGGCGCTCCCCGACGGGCGGCCCGATGCGGCGCTGGCCGCAGGGTTCGTCGAGCGGGTGCGGCTCGTCGCGCGCCGCGCGGAGGAGGCGGGCTACGAGGGCGGCTGGGTGCACGAGCAGGTCGTCGGCACCCGCAGGCTCATCGAGCCGGTCGTCCTTCTCGCGTACGTCGCCGGCGTCACCTCGGAGCTGGAGCTGGGCTGCTCGGTCTTCATCCTCCCGTACCGGCAGCCCGTGACCTTCGCGAAGCCGCGGGCGGGTCTCGACGCGATGAGCGGCGGCAG
>VYDC01000080.1 GCA_009843585.1 Chloroflexota bacterium
ATGCTGCGCAGCCGCGGGATGCGCGAGCTCGGTCCGGAGGAGATGCGGCGCTTCCGCGACGTGGAGCGCGTCTTCCTCGAGGTGACGTCGGCCGCCGGTCACCGCGAGATCCGCACGCCGACGCTCGAGCCGCTCCACCTCTTCACGGCGGCCGGCACCCTCTCCCCGCAGCTCCTGGAGCGCGTCTACTCCTTCCTCGACTGGGATGGCTGGAGCGGCGAGCGCGTCGTGCTGCGCCCCGACGGGACGGTCCCCGCGGCCCGCTGGCTGCTGGAGCAGGGCGCTCCGCCCGCGCCGGACGACGCGGGCGGCGCCGTCCGCCTCTCCTACGTGGAGCCCGTCTACCGCTTCGTCCCCGGGGACGGGGACCGCGAGCAGTGGCAGGCCGGCGTCGAGCTCTTCGGGCTCGGCGCCCCGGAGGGCGACGGCGAGCTGCTCGGCCTGGCGGCGGCCCTGCTGCGGGCGCTCGGCCTCGCCCCGCGGGTGGAGCTGGCGCACGCCGGGATCATGCGCGCCGCCTTCCGCGTCGCGGGGCTCGACGCGGCGCGCCGCCTCGCCGCCTACGACCGCGTGCTCGACGACGACACGGGACTCGCCGACGAGCTCGCCTCGGCCTACCCGGAGGCGCAGACGGCGCTGCGCCTCTCGCTCGGCGTGACGGGCGAGGGCCCGGGCTACCTCGAGAACCTGCGCTCGGCGCTGCTCCCCGTGCTCCCCGAGGTCGGGCCGGCGCTCGCGGAGCTGGCGGCGGCGGCCGGCGTGCTCGACGGCGAGGGCATCCCCTACCGGGTGCGGCCGGCGACGGCGCGCAACTTCGAGTACTACACCGGCGTCACCTTCCGCGCGCTCGCAGGCGGCGCCGAGTGCCTCGCCGGCGGCCGCTACGACGGCCTGACCGAGGCGCTCGGCGGGCCGGCCATCCCCGCCTCCGGCTTCGGCGCCGACCTGCTCCTCCTCGCCGACCTGGCGCGCGGCCCCGGAGGCGCGGAAGAGCGGGGGGCGCGGTGAGCGCGGGCGGCCGCGTGGAGATCCGCGTCGCGCTGCCGCGCGGCGAGCTGCGCGCCGGCCTGGCGGAGCGGCTGACGGCCGCCGGCTTCGACGTCCCCGGCTACGGCGGCGGATCGCGCTCCTACCGGTTCGACGTGGAGGGACGGCCGCGGGTGCGCGTGCGCGTCTTCTCGGAGGCGGACATCCCCATCCAGGTCGCGCTCGGCCACTACGACCTGGGCATCGCCGGCAGGGCGCACATCGACGAGCTCCTCGCGCGCTACCCCAACGACTCCGTCGTCCCGCTCCGCCCGCTCGACGTCGGAGAGAGCACGCTGGTGCTGGCGGGAGCGCCGGGGGCGGAGCTGGAGCGGCTCGCCGACGAGGCGGTGTTCCGGGTGGCCACGGAGCTCCCGAACCTGGCGTCGCGGTTCCTCGCGCGCGCCCGCATCCCGGACTACCGCCTGGTGGAGGTGTGGGCGAACGCCGAGGCCTGGCCCCCGGAGGACGCCGACGCCGCGGTCGTCACCTCCGCGCGGGCCCGCGGCGAGGGCCTCGTCGAGCTGGCGACCCTGCACCGGGGGAGCGCGTGGCTCGTCGCCAACCGCGAGGCGCTGACCCGGAGCGACCTGTCGGAGGCGCTGGGGCCGCTCGCCGCCCTCCCCGCCGGCGACGGAGCGCCGGCCGGGCCGGTCGAGCCGTCGCCGCTCGCGCTCCGGCCCGGGCTGCGCCGCCCGCGCGCCTCGGCCGACGCGCGCGGGACGCTGCGCATCGCCGTCCCCGACGGGCACGCGCAGCGCCACACGGTCGCCGCCCTCGAGGCGGCCGGGATCGCCTTCGACGGCTACGAGGAGGAGCGCGCCGTGCGCCGCCCCGGCTCGGCGATCGACGGCGTCGCGGTCAAGGTGATGCGGCCGCAGGACATGCCGCGCGCCGTCGCGCTCGGGCTCTTCGATCTCGCGCTCACGGGGCGGGACTGGCTCGCCGTCTACGCCGCGATGTTCCCCGCATCGCCGGTGGTCGAGCTCTGCGACCTGAGGCGCAGCGCCTACCGGCTCGGCGCCGTCGTCCCGGAGGATCTCCCGGCCGGGAGCATCGGGGAGGCCGTCGACCACTGGCGTCGCGACGACCCGTCGCGCGTGATCCGCATCGCCTCGGAGTACGCCTCCCTCGCCGACCAGTACGCCCGCGACCGGCACCTCGGCCGCTACCGCGTGATCCCGATCTCGGGCGCGTCGGAGGGCTTCGTCCCCGAGGATGCGGAGATACTGCTGGAGGGGACGGAGACGGGGGCAACGCTCCGCGCGAACGGCCTGCGTATGATCGACGTCGTCATGGAGTCGACGAACTGCGCGATCGGCCACCGGCAGCCCCCGCCGGGACGCCGCGGGCGGCTCCGGTCCGAGCTCGTGCGCCGGCTGGCGGACGCCGCCTCCGGCGGAGGCTGACGCCGTGCCGTCGCTGGGATCGCACCTGGTCGTCGCGCGGCGCGTCGCGCGGCTGCTCGGCCGGGCGGTGATCGACGCCGACCGCGGCGCCTACTACCTCGGGGCGACCGCGCCGGACATCCGTGTCATCACCCGGCGCGATCGCAGCGAGACGCACTTCTACGATCTCGACGACTTCGGGCCGCAGGACTCCGTGGGCCGGATGGCGCGCGCCCACCCGGAGCTCTCACGGCCGGCCGACCTGCCGCGCCCGACTCCGGCCTTCCTCGCCGGCTACGTGACGCACCTGGTGATGGACGAGCGCTACATCGAGCGGATCTACCGCAGCGAGTTCGGCGAGCGCTCGCACCGCGCCGGCGACCCGCGGCGCGACGTGCTGGACCGGGCGCTCCAGTACGAGATGGACCGCAGGGAGCGCGAGGACACGGAGGCGATGGAGGAGATCGGCGCGGCGCTCGCCGCCCTCGGCGGCGAGCTGCACGTCCCGTTCCTCCCCGCGACGGAGCTCGCGCGGTGGCGGGAGGTCGTCTCGGAAATCGCGGCGCAGCCGCCCACCTACGAGCGCTTCCCGCGCATGCTCCGCCTCCACCTCGGGCGGGCCGGGCTCGACGAGGCGGCGATAGAGCAGGAGCTCGCCCGCGGGCCCGAGCTCGCCGCGGAGGCGCTCGCCTGCGTGACGGAGGAGCGGATGCGCGCGTTCTGGGAGGAGACGACCGAGGCGTGCGC
>VYDC01000278.1 GCA_009843585.1 Chloroflexota bacterium
CCCGCGCGCTCGACGATCTCCCCCCGAGAGCGGACCTCCCTCACCTGCCACCTCGTTCCGCGGCGGCGGCGCCGCCGTGCTCCGCATCCCCGCTGAGGCGATGCGCGTGCTGCCTTCTCGCCCGCTAGTCCGGGCCCTCGCCCCCCTGCTCCGCATCGCCTTCGGCGTCGCCGGCCGCCGCGTCCTCCCCGGGCCCGTCCGCCTCCTCCGTCGCGGCCGAGGCCGCGCGCGCGCGGCGCCGGCGGGCGCTGCGACGCCGGGGCCCGCCTGAGCCCTCCCCCTCCGGGGGCGGCCGCTCCGCGATCTCCACCAGCCGGTCCATCGCCAGCGTCGTGAGCAGCTGCTCCTCGATGTTGGCGCGGCTCTCCTCAGACTCGACGAGCTGGCGCCAGCGCTGGGCGTTCTCCGGCGTCAGGTTGGGGACGTCCTCCGCCACCAGGCCGGCGGTGCGCTCCACCTCGGCGTCGATGGCCGAGGGCTCCACGCGGAGCTCCTCCGAGCGAACGAACTCGGAGAGCACGAGCGAGCGCCGGACGGCCTGGTCGGCGCCGTCGCGGAGCGCGTCGCGCACCTCCTCCTCCGTCTGGCCGACGGCGGCGAGCCACTGCGCGAGCCCCTCCGGCGTGTGCGAGGCGTGGTTGGAGCGCTCGTCGATCATGCGGTCGACCTGCCGCTCGACCAGCACCTCCGGGTAGTCGAGCTCCGCGAGGGAGACCACGAGGTCGATGAGCTCGAGCCGGTACTCGTGGAGCGCCTCCTGGGCGAGGCGCTCCGTGATCCGCTCCGAGAGGCTCGCGCGCAGCGCCTCGACCCCGTCGTGGGGCTCGTCGAGCGAGCGCGCGAAGTCGTCGTCCAGGTCGGGGAGGATCTCCTCCTTCACCTCGTGGATGCGGACGCTGCAGCTCGCGGTCCCGCCGGCGAGCTCCTCGACGGGGTGGTCCTCCGGGATCTCCACGGTGAACTCGTGCGTCCCGCCGCGCTCCAGGCCGATCAGGCGCTCCAGGAAGCCCGGGAGAGGCCCCGCGTGGCCCTCGCGGAGGGGGAACTCGGCGTCCTCCTCGGTGTCGGCCTGCTCCCGGCCCGGGAGCAGGATCGAGACGTCGGCGCGCACCGTGTCGTTCCAGGCGATGGGCCTGTCGACCGGCTCCAGGGTGGCGTAGCGCCGGCGCAGCGCGTCGAGGGTCTCCTCGACCGCCGGCTCGGTGGGCCGGGGCTCCGGCCGCGGCACGCGCAGCGCGGCGTAGTCGCGCAGGTCGACCGACGGGCGCACCGGAACGGTCGCCTTCACGACCAGGGGCTCCGCCGAGGCGAGCTCGATGTCGGGCTGGTCGATGGCCTCGATCGACTCCGACTCGAGGGCCTCCCGGTAGACGTCGGGGAGGAGCTGGTCGAGCGCCTCCTGGAAGACGGCGCCGCGGCCGACTGTCTGCTCCACGACCGGGCGCGGGGCCTTGCCGGGGCGGAAGCCGCGGATCTTCACCTTCTCGGAGATGCGCCGCGCGGCCGTCTCCATCGAGGCCTCGACGCGCTCGGGCTCGACCTCGATAGAGAGCGAGACTTGGCAGCGTGGGAGCCGCTCGGTCGTCACCGCCACGCGCTGCGTTCTCCCGTCCGTGGGGCGTCCTGAGAGGCCCACGCACCAAACGCGGCCGCCCGGAGACGGCCGCAGCCCGCGCACTGTCCTGACCGAACCGAGTATATCACCCGCCCCGCCACCGGCCGGCCGCCAAGGAGCCTCGGGGGACGGGCGCCTACTGGCCCCGCATCGCGTCGTTCAGGGCGTCTCCCAGGAGGTTGAAGGCGAACATCAGCGCCGTCACGACGACCGCGGGGACCAGGAGCAGGTGCGGGTGCGACTGGAAGGTGCGGGCGCCCGAGCCCTCGAAGATCATCTGCCCGAAGGAGGCGGCCGGCGGCTGCACGCCGACGCCGAACCAGGTCAGCACGATCTCGGAGCCGGCGATCGCGCCGAGCCCGGCCGAGACCGAGAGGATGATCAGGAAGGCGATGTTGGGGAGCAGGTGCCGCCCGATCACGCGCGCTCCGGTGGCGCCGGTCGCCTGCGCCGCGAGCACGAAGTCGCGCTCGCGGAGCTGCAGCACCTGCGCCCGGATGACGCGCGCCATCCCCACCCAGGCGAAGAGGGAAAGCGCGACGGCGACGGTGAAGTAGGAGGCGCCGCCGGTCGTCGTCAGCTCGTTGGAGAGCAGGGTGTGATCCTCGACCCAGCGGGCGAGCTCGTCGACGCGCGGGCGGGTCGTGGCGTTGATCAGGATCAGCATCGGGAGGCCGGGCACCGATCCGAAGATGTCCCCGACGCGCATGATCGCCCCGTCGACCCAGCCGCCGCGGTACCCGGAGAGCAGGCCCAGGCCGACGCCGAGGACGACCGAGCCGGAGAGCACGACGGCGACCGTCAGGATGAGCGTCGTGCGCGCCGAGTAGAACGTCCGGCTGAGCATGTCGCGGCCGAGCCGGTCGGTCCCGAGCCAGTAGTCGGAGCTCGGCCCCTCCAGCGTGCGCTCCAGGTTCTGCTCGGCGTAGGAGTACGGCGCGATCACGGGCGCCAGGATGCCGGCACCGTAGACGATCGCGATCACCACCATCGAGATCACGGCGAGCCGCTTGGCGCGCAGCCGGCGCCAGAGCATCGCCCCGGGGCTGACCCCGGGGAGGCCCGGGGCGGCGTCGCCGCGCGCGGCGGAAGGCGTCTCGGGGACGGCGGTCGTCATGTGGCCGCGGAGGCGCCCAGGCGGATCCGCGGGTCGATGAAGGTGTAGGAGATCTCGACGAGCAGGTTCATCAGGACGAAGACCGCCGAGGTGATGACCGTCATCGCCAGGATGACGTCGTAGTCGCGCGAGACGACGGCCTCGAAGGTGAAGCGACCGATGCCGGGGATGCCGAGCAGCACCTCCACGAAGAAGGCCCCCTCGATGATGCTGGTGAGCGCGAAGCCTATGACGGTGACGAGCGGCAGCAGCGAGTTCGGCAGCACGTGGCGTCCGGAGATCGCCGACTCCGGGAGCCCCTTGGCGCGCGCCGTGCGGATGTAGTCCTCCCCCTGCACCTCCAGCGCCGTGATGCGGACGAGCCGCGCCACCCCCCCGAAGCCCCCTATAGACATCGCCATGATCGGGAGGTAGAGG
>VYDC01000100.1 GCA_009843585.1 Chloroflexota bacterium
CGCCCGAGTCCATCTGTCCCCCCTTGCTCCCGCGGGCCCCGCCCGCCCTCTCCGACGCCCGCCTAGACGCCGGGCTCGCTCAGGAACTCGCGCACCGCGGCGCCCCAGAGCTCCGGCCCCTGGTCGATCGTGAACATCCCCTCGCTGGGGAGGAGCACCAGCCGCGAGCGCGGGATCCGCCGCTCGAGCTCCTCGCCGATGGGGCGCAGCTTGCTGCTCTCGCCGTAGACGAGGAGCGTCGGCGCCGTGATGCGCCGTGCGTTCTCCTCGGTGTCGAAGCGGCAGATCGCGTAGGGCCCGGCGCCCTCCCAGCCCATGTGGCCGTAGGCCTCCTCGCAGCCGGTCACCGAGTTCACCCGCAGGTTGTCGATGAGGCGCTGGGTCACGCGGTTGAAGTCCGCCCCGGGCCGGTCGCCGCCCATGCGCCTCCAGATCTCGACCAGGTGGGAGCCGTCGGGGCGCTCCTCGTAGTAGCGGTGGATGTTGCTGTGGAGCTCGAGGCCCGCCGCGTTGGCGTAGTTGCCGACCTCGTCGAGGACGAGCAGGCCGACGCGGTCGGAAAACGCGGCGGCGACGCCGACGGCGATGACGCCGCCGGTGTGCGTGCCGAAGAGGTCGACCCGGTCGAGCCCGAGCCCGTCGAGGAACCAGGCGACCGACTGCGCGTACTGCTCGACGCTCCGGTAGGGCTCGGGGGGCCGCGAGGACTCGCCGTAGCCGAGCGTCGTCATCGCGATCACCCGCCTGCCCGGTATCAGCGGGAAGTGGGGCTCGAAGGAGGCGGAGGAGGCCGGCGTCGCGTGCATCATCAGAAGCGGCGTCCCCTCGCCCGCCTCGCGGTACTCGATGTCGCCGTGCGGCGTCGCCACGAAGCCGCGCCTGACGCTCTGCCGTGTCGTCGTCATCGGTGGATCCCTCCGTCCGTCCAGGGGATGCGAACGCTATCACAGCGCCGGGGCCGTCGTGAGGCGCTCAGTCGAGGCCTGAGGCCCTCCGCGCGGCCGCGATGACCGGCTGGACGTCCGGCTCCGCGGACGGCGGCGTCGGCCGGGGATCGGGGGTCGGCTCGTCGCCGAGCAGGAGCTCGCAGAGCGCGCTCGCGCACCATGCGAGGGCGTGCTCGTCGTAGCCGCCCTCGAGCGCGACGACGAGGCGGCCCCCGGCGAGCCGCCGTGCGGCGGCGACGACGAGCCGGGCGACCTGGGTGTAGCCGGCCGTGCTCACCCGGAGCGGGGCGAGCGGATCGCGCGCGTGCGCGTCCCAGCCGCAGGAGACGAGCACCAGCCCGGGCTCGAAGCGCTCGAGCGCGGGTATCACGGCCTGCTCGTAGCAGGCGACGAACCCGGCGTCCCCGGTGCCGGCGGGGAGCGGCAGGTTGAGGGTCGTCCCGCGTCCCTCGCCCCGGCCGGTCTCGTGGGCGAGGCCGGTGCCGGGGTAGAAGGGCGACGCGTGCGTGCTCGCGTAGAGCACGCGGCCCTCTCCCTCGAAGATCTGCTCTGTGCCGTTGCCGTGATGGACGTCCCAGTCGACCACGGCGACGCGCTCCACTCCCGCCGCGAGCGCCCGCGCCGCCGCGATCGCGACGTTGTTGAGGAGGCAGAACCCCATCGACCGGTCGCGGGTGGCGTGGTGTCCCGGCGGGCGCACGGCGCAGAAGGCGGATCCCACCTCCCCCGCGATCACCGCCTCGGTCGCCGCGAGCGCGGCGCCGGCGGCTCCCCGCGCCGCGGCGGGCGAGCCGGGAGTCACGTAGGTGTCGGGATCGAGCCAGCCGCCGCCCGATTCCGCGAGGCCGTCGAGTCGCTCCACCACCCCGGGCGCGTGGACGGCGAGCAGCTCGGCGGGCCCGGGCTCGCGGGGCGGGAGCTCGCGCATGCGGGCGCGGAGGCCGCGGCCCTCCAGCTGGCGGAGTATCGCGTCGAGGCGCTCGGGGCGCTCCGGATGTCCCGCCCACGCGTGCTCCGTCAGGGGCGGAGCCGCGGCGATCCCGACACTTCCCATGGCGCGACGGTGCGTCGGGCGCGGCGCCCCGGTCAAGGACGGCCGCCCGCCGGGCCCGCGCCTGACGTCCGCGTGAGCTTCGATAACGATTGTGCGATCCTGCACGATCGGCAGATCCGGGCGCGGTTTTGGGGACGTACATCCGGTGACGATGCCGCGTGCGTCTACTCCGGAACCGTGGTAGAAAACGCGACTCGGGGCCCGTGGCGTCGCTGGACCGCGCGTGCGGCCGGCAGGAGGGACGCGCGAGGGTCCGCGGCAACGGAGCAGGCAGAGAAGCAGGAAGAGAAGGAGGCAGTGAAGGGGACTATGGAGATCAATGTCTTGAGCGGGCGCGTCACCCGCCGGGCGTTCCTCAGAGGGAGCGCCATCGGTGGTGTCGGGCTCGCGACCGCCGCCGTGATCGGCTGCGGCGACGACGACGACGACGACGGCGCAACGACCGCTGCTCCCGCGACGGCCGCTCCGGCGGCGGCGACGGCCGCGGCGGCGGCGGGCACCGCGGCTCCGGCGGCGACGCCCGCAACGGCGGCGGCGACGGCCGCACCGGCCGAGCCGGCCAAGGAGATCACGATCCGGTGGGCGGGCTCCAACCCGATCCCGACGTTGAGCCCGAACTCCACGGCGGCGAGCGAGTCGGAGTTCCACTCCATCTACGATGGCCTGACCCGCCAGGTGCCCCAGCCCGGCGGCGGCGCCAACATCGATCCCGGACTCGCCGAGTCGTGGGAGAGCAACGACAACGGCGCGACCTGGGTCTTCAACCTCCGCGAGGCGGAGTGGTCGGACGGCACGCATTTCACGGCCGAGGACGTGGTGTGGGTCCACGACTTCTACAAGGACCCGGAGAGCCAGTCGCGGCTCATCTCGCGCGTCGGCACCTACGTGTCGTCCCGCGTGCTCGACGAGCACACGGTCGAGATCAAGACCGACAGCGACCCGATCTTCCCGAAGCGCGAGGCGATCGTCTTCACGCTTCCGAAGCACATCTTCACCGACGCGTCGATCGACCCCGAGGCGTTCATGGGCGCGACGCCGGTGGGCACCGGCGCCTACGTGGCCCAGGACTTCCAGCAGGGCCAGAAGGTCACGCTCCTGAAGTCGCCGTCCGGCTACCGGGCGGGCGACATCAAGGGCGTCACGAT
>VYDC01000168.1 GCA_009843585.1 Chloroflexota bacterium
CCGAGGCCGCGAGCACGAAGGCGCGGCCGGCCCCCGTCACGACGGCGCGACCGCGCGCGGCGCGCCCGGCGCCGCCACCACTCCGTGCCGCGGCTCGGCGGAGGCGCGTGCGCGGATCGTGACGTGGTCGATGCCGACGACGCGCAGGAAGAGCGTGGGGGCGCGGCGGCGGGCCTCGACCTCGACCCGCTCCCGGGTCGACCACACGAGGCAGGTGACGTCGCCCCGCGCCGCCATGTAGCCCGCGACCGCCGCGTGCGCGGCCCTCTGGTCGAGCGAGACGTCCCCCCCGCCGGAGGCCCGGTAGCGGGCCTCGTCGAGCTGCATCGCGCCGGCGCCGGCGGCGGCGTCGGCGAGGTTCTGGAGCGCGCGGCGCTCGGCGAGCAGCGCCCCGCCGTCCAGGACGAGGCCCGAGACCGCGACCAGCGCGTGAAGCCAGAGCGCCACCAGCACCATCGCGGCGCCCCGCTCGTCCGCGTGCAGCCGCCGCGCCCCGCTCACCGGGGCGCCCGAGCCCGGCCGCGGTAGAGCTCGACGCGCTCTGCGTGCGAGCCCCGGACCGTGACCGCGACCTGCCCGAGGAGCGGGAGGTCTGAGAGCGCGACCCGGTAGGAGGCGCGGGCGCGCACCGTCCCTCCCCTGACGAACGCGCCCGCCTCCAGCACGAGCTGGAGTCGCGCGGCCTCGAGCCCGTGTCCCTCCGCCGCGGCCAGCGCGCGAGAGCGCGCGTCCACGAGCCCGGCCCGGGCGGAGGGAGCCTTGGCCAGCGTCCGGCCGGCCTCGCGCGCGACGGCCCCGACCGCGACCTGCGCGTGGACGACGCGGCCCGCCATCACCACCCCGAGAGCGACCACGAGCACCACCGGCAGCACGAGCGCGGCCTCGACCAGCACGCCGCCCGACTCGCCCGCGGCCCGCCCGAGCAGCGCGTCGAGGGCGCTACGGGCCACCGCGCAGCCCCTCCCTCAGGACCTCCGAGCGCGACTCCAGGGCCACGTGGAGCTCCCGCACCCACGGGATGAAGAGCCGGTAGCGGCCGCTCGCCTCCAGGGCGACCGCGCCGCCGCGGTCCTCGGCCCGGACGGAGAAGCCTGAGCCGGCCTGACCGAGCCCGGCCTGGAGCACCGCCCGCGTCCGCTCCGCGCCCTCGAGCAGCGTGTGACCCTCGGCGGCCGCGAGCCGCGCCCCCTCCGCCGTCGCCGTGTGCACGACGCTTCCGGCGTGCTGGACGAGCGCGAGCTGCACGGAGCCGACCAGCGCCACGAGCAGCGCCGGCAGCACGAGCGCCAGCTCGATCGTGCCCTGTCCCGACTCGTCGGCGTGCACGGGGCGCCGCCTAGATCCCGTCGAGGGCGGTGGCGATGTCGTTGAAGACGGCCACCACGTTCGTGCCGATGGTCTGCGCCGCGGTGAGCGCGACGACGGCGATGACGGCGGTGACGATCGCGTACTCCACCATCGCCGCGCCGCCCTCATCCGCGTGCAGCGCCCGCAGCCTCCTGCCCAGTCTCCGGAGCATCACGGACCCCCCTTCCTCCTTCTGGCCGGTTGCAGTCACGTCCCCAGGCCGAGCAGCTCCACCCCGGCGGGGTAGAGCAGGACGACCAGGAAGACCGGGAAGATGAAGAGCGTGACCGGGAAGAGCATGCGGACGGCCGCCTTGCCGCCCTCCTCCAGGAGCTGCGCGCGCCTGCGGTCGCGCACCGTCTCCGAGAGCGAGAGCATCGCGGGCGCGAGCGGCAGCCCCTGCTGGTGCGAGAGCTGCCAGGCCGAGGCGAGCGAGCGCAGCTCGGAGACGTCCTCGCGGTCGGCGAGGCGCATGAGCCCCTCGGCGTCGCTCCGGGTCCCGAGCCCGGCCTCTCGCACCACCTCCCGGAGCGCGTCGCCCAGGACGCCGTCGAGCCGGCGCCCCGCCTCGACCAGCGACTGCTCCGGGGAGAGCCCGGCCGAGGCCGCGATCACGAAGAGATCCAGCGCCTGGGGCAGCTCGGCCGCTACAGCCCGGCGCCGCCTCTGAAGGCGTGAGGCGAGCTGCCAGCTCGGCGCCGCGAACCCGCAGCAGAACGCCGCCGCCCAGAGCCAGACCGGCCACGGTCCCAGTGGGTGCGCGCCCAGCACGTTCATCGCGGGGAGGGCGAGCGCCGCCACGGAGCCGGTCGCGAGCTGCTGGCCGCGAAACTGCGGCGCGCTCATTCCCGGCCAGCCGAGCTCGAGCCTCCGGTCGAGATCGCCGGCCTCCAGGCCCAAGCGCCTGAGGAGCCCCGACGCGACGCGGCCCGAGTCCTCGAGCAGCGGGCGCAGCAGCCGCTCGAGGAGCCCCCAGCGAAACATCGGCCCGCCCTGGGGCAGGGCGCGCTCCTCGAGCTCGATGCGCTCCTGCGCCGAGAGCCGCCCGAGCCGGGCTGAGAGCCTCGGTCGCGGCCGCCCCAGCGGCTGCCCCATGAGCATCAGCCAGAGACCGGCGCCGAGCGCGCAGGAGAGTGCGAGCGCCCAGGTCACCGGAGCACCCGCTCCTGGCCCGGGAGCGAGGCCTGCCGGAGCATCACGGTGTAGCCGACGGCCGTGCTGAGCAGGCAGCAGGCGAGCACCGCCTGCCCGGCGGGCTCGGAGAAGGCGGCCAGGTAGTTCGGGTTGGAGCCGCGGATCACGAGGATCAGCGCCACGGGCAGCGCCGCGATCACCCGCGCCGAGAGCACGTTCTGGGCCTGCGCGGCGCGCACCTCGCGGCGCACCTGCACGGTCCCGCGCACCGAGTGGCTGAGCCCGTCGAGCACCGCCGCGAGGTTGCGCCCGCCGATGCGGTAGGCGGTTGCGAGCGCCACCGCCAGCGTGTCGAAGAGGGGCTCCCTGAGCCGCTCGCGCGCCCGGTCGAGCGCCGCCTCGAAGCCCGAGAGCCGGAAGTCGCGCTCCATCCCCTGAAGCGCCGGCCGGAGCGCCAGGGGGCCGGTTGCGGCGAGAGCGCGCAGGGCCTCCTCGATGCCGAGCCCGATGCGCACGGCGTCGCGGAGCGTCTCGACCGCCTCGCCGACCGCCTCCTCGACCTCGGCCCGGCGCCGGAGCGCGCGCTGGCGGTAGTACCAGGCCGGGAGCAGCAGCCCGCAGCCCGAGGCCGCGAGCGTCACGACCGGCCATGAGA
>VYDC01000098.1 GCA_009843585.1 Chloroflexota bacterium
GCGCCGGCCCTCCCCGACCCCGACCGAGAGACGCCACGCCCGGGGCCGGGACGCCGAGCCGGGGAGTACGCCGATGCCAGCTGTCGTCGTGATCGGCGGCCAGTGGGGCGACGAGGGCAAGGGCCGCGTGGTCGACTACCACGCGCGCAGCTGCTCGGTCATCGCCCGCTACTCGGCGGGCACGAACGCAGGCCACACCATCGTCAACCAGCTCGGGAAGTTCGGCCTGCAGCTGGTGCCGGCCGGGATCTTCTACGGCGACAAGACCTGCGTCATCGGCAACGGCGTGGTGATCCACCCGGGCACGCTCATCGACGAGATCGCGATGCTGGAGGAGCGCGGCGTCGACACCTCCAGGCTGGTGATCTCCGACCGCTCGCACGTCGTGATGCCCTGGCACCCGCTGCTCGACGGCTACGAGGAGCGGCTGCGCGCGTCGGGTGCCATCGGCACGACCGGGACCGGCACCGGGCCCGCCTTCGTCGACAAGGCGCGGCGCTCGGGGATCCGCATGGTCGATCTGATCACGCCCGAGCTCTTCCGGGAGCGGCTATCCGCCCAGCTCGACTACTACAACCACATCTTCGAGCGTCTCTACGAGGCTCCGCCGCTCGACGCCGGGGAGATCTTCGCGGAGTACTCCGAGCTCGGCGCGCGCCTGAGACCCTGGGTCGCCGACACCGCCGACGTGGTGCAGCGGGCGCACGAACGGGGGGACCGCATCCTGCTCGAGGGGGCGCAGGGGGCGCTGCTCGACCTCGACGCCGGCACCTACCCCTTCGTGACCTCCTCCGTGCCGGGATCGGTCGCCGGCGGCGCCTCCATCGGGATCGGGCTCGGTCCCACCGCCATCGAGCGCGTCGTCGGGGTCTACAAGGCCTACCAGACGCGGGTCGGGAACGGGCCGATGCCGACCGAGCTCTTTGACGAGGACGCGGAGCGGCTGCGCAACCACGGCGCCGAGCGCGGCGCCGGCGAGTACGGCACCACCACCGGGCGCCCCCGGCGCTGCGGCTGGTTCGACGGCGTGCTCGGGCGCTATACCTCGCGGCTCAACGGCGTCACCTCGGTGGCGCTCACGCGCCTCGACACGCTCTCGGGCTTCGAGCGCGTCAAGGTCTGCGTCGCCTACGAGCTCGACGACGGGCGCGTCAGCACGCTCCCCGCCTCGCTCAAGACGACCGAGCGGCTCAAGCCCATCTACGAGGAGCTGCCCGGGTGGAAGCGGGACGTCTCGAACGTGCGCTCGCTCCGGGCGCTGCCGGCTGAGGCGCGGCAGTTCGTGCGGCGCATCGAGCAGATCCTCGACGCCCCCGTCGACATGATCTCCGTCGGGCCGGAGCGCGACCAGGCGATCGTGACGCGCGACGTCTTCGGGAGCGCCGTCTAGGACGCCCGCGCGCCCCGGCGACCTCAGACCTTGACCGTGCGGCGCACGCGGCCATAGGCTCGCGGCGGTCTTGTTCGTCCAGGTGCCCGTCCCGGGAGAATAGGGAAGTGCGGTGAAAGTCCGCCGCGGTAGCGCCACTGTAAGCGGGTAAACGGAGCCGTCGCCCACTGTCGGGAAGCCGATGGGAAGGGCCCGGCGAGAACCATCCCGTAAGCCAGGAGACCTGCCTGGACGAGAGGTGACATCTCTCCGCCTAGAGAGGTGCCCTCGATCGCCGGGCACCTATCCGGGGCGGTCGAAGCGGGCACCTCCGGCGGAGACGCTGGAGGTTTTTTCTTGCTGCGGACGGCCCGACTCGCGCCGTTGCACGGCTACCGGCAGATGGGCGTCAGCGCCCGCCTGGCGGTAGGCGGCGCGACTCTGCTCGCGCTGGCGGTCCTCGTCGGACTCATCTCGCTGAGCGTGGGCCCGGTCCACATCCCGGCGAGCCACGTTGCCTGGGTGGTGCTGTCGGCGATGGGCTTCGACGTGGCGGAGTTCGGCCGCACCGAGCAGCTCGTGATCGAGCAGATCCGGCTGCCGCGCATCATCGTCGGCGCCTCGGTGGGGATGGCCCTCGGGGTGTCCGGGGCGACGATGCAGGGGCTCTTCCGCAACCCGATGGCCGACCCGGGGATCATCGGTGTCTCCGCGGGCGGCGCGCTGGGGGCCGTGGTGGCCATCGCGACGGGAGTCTCGGGCCTCTTCTTCCTGGCGCTTCCGCTCGCGGCCTTCGCGGGCGCCCTCGCGGCCGCGTTCCTGGTCTACGGCATCGCCGCGGTCGGCGGGCACTTCTCGATGGCGACGCTGCTGCTGGCGGGGGTGGCCGTCAACGCGTTCCTGGGCGCGATGGTCTCGGCGATCATCATCTTCCTGCCCGACAACGAGCTGCTGCGCGAGGTCCTCTTCTGGCTGGCGGGGGGACTGGACGCGCGCGCCTGGGAGCACGTGCGTATCGCGACGCCCCTGATCGTCGCGAGCACGGCCGTGCTCCTCGTCATGGCGCGGGAGCTCAACCTGCTGATGCTGGGGGACGACGAGGCTCGATCGATGGGCGTGCGCGTGGGCCTCACGCGCGGCGTGCTGCTCGCGACCGCTGCGCTGGCCACGGGCGCGGCGGTGGCGGTGAGCGGAACGATCGCCTTCGTCGGCCTCGTCACGCCCCATCTCCTGCGCCTGGTCATGGGGCCCGACAACCGCGTCCTGATCCCGATGTCGGCTCTCGGCGGGGCGGTCTTCGTGGTGGCGGCGGACACCGTCGCCCGCATGGTGATACAGCCGGCCGAGATACGCGTCGGCATCCTCACCGCCTTCGTCGGCGCGCCGTTCTTCATCGCCCTGCTCATCAAGAACAAGCGGCGGGTCTACTCGCTGTGATCACCCGAACGTCGTCCCGCCCGCCGCGGGCGGAGGCCGGTGCCGCGCACGTGGCGGCACTTCGAGAGGAGCTACCGTGCCCCTGACGCCGCTGCGCCCGCTCATCCCTGCGATCCTCTTCCTCGCGCTGGCGACGGCCTCCGCCGCCTGCTCCTCCGGGGAGGGGGTGCCCGGGCCGACCGCCACGGCCGAGCGCCAGCAGGCGCCGACGACCGCCCGGAGCGCCTCGCCCACCGCAGCTCCAACGCCGGCCCCCGCAACGCCGACGGCGACGCCGTCGGTCACGCCGGAGCCGTCCCC
>VYDC01000109.1 GCA_009843585.1 Chloroflexota bacterium
TACGGGTCGCGGCGATCCTGCTCGAGGAGGATCGCATCCTCCTCGTCCGGCAGAGGCTCCGGGACGGGCGCATGTGGTCCCTCCCCGGGGGCCGGGTCGAGCCCGGCGAGTCGCTCGAGGCGGCCTGCATCCGGGAGCTCCTCGAGGAGACCGGCATCCGGGCGACGGGGGCGCGGATGCTCTGGGTGGGCGAGCGTCTCGATCGCGATCCGCCGCTCCTCCACGTCGCGTTTCAGGTCCGCCGCTCGGGAGGCGCCCTGCGCCGCCCGGACAACACCCACGACGACAACCCGATCTCGGGCGTCGCGTTCGTCGCCCTGGGCGACCTCGCGCGCCACGGCTTCTCGTCGCGGTTCTGCGAGCTGGCGGAGGCGCGCTTCGAGCCCGTGCGCGGACGCTACGTCGGCGCGATGGAGTCGGTCGGTCTCTGACGGGCGGGTCGGGGCGCCCGAGCCCGGCGGAGCGAGTCCCGATACGAAGGAGCGCCGGCTCGGCCGCCGCGCGCGCGGCGGCCCGCCGGTCGGCCACGGGAGCTCCGCCGGCCGGATCCGCCGAGCAGCCCCCGCGCCGGCGCGATGCCCGCAGTCGCCGCGGATGCAACACTGTCCACATGAGCTCGCGCGCCCACCCCTTCCTCGCCGCTCTCGACCGGGGCATCGTGCTCGCCGACGGCGCGACGGACACCGCCCTGCGGGTGGCGGGGTGGCGCGGCCGCAACGACACGGCGGTCCTGGAGCGGCCGGATCTCGCCCGCGCGCTTCACGAGGCCTACATCGCGGCCGGAGCGCGGCTCATCCTCACCAACACCTTCGCGGCGAACCGCGCGCGGCTGGCCCTCTCCGGGCTCGGGGCGCGCGTGCGCGACGCCAACGTCGCCGCGGCGCGGCTGGCGCGCGACGCACGCGAGATCGCCGGCGCCGACGTCTTCGTCGGGGGATCGGTCGGTCCCATCGGGCGCGACCTGCTGGTCGGCACCTGGAGCCTCCGGGACGCGGAGCGCGCGTTCGAGGAGCAGGTGGGCGCGCTCGTCGAGGGGGGCGTCGACGTGCTCGTCCTGGAGTCGATGCCGAGCCTGGAGGAGGCGGAGGCGGCGTTGCGCGCGGCGCAGCGCGTCACCTCCGATCACCCGACCATCGTCACGCTCGACTTCAACGCCGACGCCTGCTCGCCGGCCGGCGAGGAGCCGGAGGAGATCGCCCGGCGCCTCGACGCCGCCGGGTCCGACGTGATCGGCGTGAACTGCGGCGTCGGGCCGCAGGCGGCGCTCGACATGCTCCAGGCGATGGCCGGGATCAGGCCGCGCGCACGCCTCGCGGTGCAGCCGAACGCCGGCCTCCCGCGCGTCGCCGACGGGCGGATCATCTACCCGTCGAGCCCCGAGTACTTCGCGGACTTCGCGCTCCGGGCGCGCGATCTCGGCGCGGCGGTCGTCGGCGGCTGCTGCGGCACCACCGACGAGCACGTGCGCGCGATGCGCGCGGCGCTCGACCGGGCGGCCGCGGGCGTCGAGAGGAGCGCGCACGCGCGCTTCGCCGGGACTCCCCAGCGCGATCCCCCCGCCCTCGACGAGCCGGATGCCCCGGGCGGCGCGCGGGGCTCGCTCCGCGCGGCCCTCGCGCAGCGGCGCTTCGTGATCGCCGTGGAGATCGACCCGCCCCGCGGCGTCAACCCGCGCAAGGCCCTGGAGGGGGCTGCGGCCCTCGCCGCCGCGGGCGCGGACGCCATCAACATCGGCGACTCGCCGATGGCGCGGGTGCGCATGAGCGCTCTCTCTCTCGCCGTCCAGATCGAGCGCGAGGTCGGGATCGAGACGATCATCCACCAGACCACGCGCGACCGGAACCTGATGGCGCTGCAGTCCGACATGCTGGGCGCCCACGCCCTGGGCATCCGCACGGTGCTCGCGCTGACCGGCGACCCCCCGCCGGAGGCGTCGCGGTCCTCGCCGGTGTGGGACGTCGACTCGGTCGGGTTCATCCGCGTCCTGAGGCGCCTGAACGAGGGGATCGACTTCGCGGGGAACTCCATCGGGCGGCCGACCGACTTCCTCATCGCCGCCGCCGCGAATCCGACCGCCGAGGACGTCGACCGGGAGCTGAGTCGGGTCCGCGCCAAGGTGGAGGCCGGCGCGCACCTGCTCATGACGCAGCCGGTCTACGAGGCCCGAACGCTCGTCCGCTTCTTCGAGCGGCTCGACGCGGACGAGCTTCCCGTGCTCGCCGGCGTGCTGCCGCTCATGTCGTCCCGCCACGCGGAGTTCATCCACAACGAGCTCGCCGGCGTCGACGTGCCGCCCGCGGTGCGCAAGCGCATGCGCGATGCGGGGGAGGGCGGCGCCGAGGCGGGGCTCGCCCTGGCCCGGGAGCACGTCGATGAGCTGCGCGACGTGCCGTGGCTGTCGGGGATGTATGTGATGCCCTCCTTCGGCCGCTACGAGGTCGCCGCGGAGCTCGTGCGCGAGACGGCGGCCGTTCGCGAGCGGGCAGGATCCGGCCGCTGAGCGCCTCGTCCCGCTGGCGCCGGGCGCGGAGATCGCGGAGACTGCGCCCGCGCCGGCGGCGAGGGGCCGGCCCCCGGGGACGCGGTAGCAGATGACGACGGAGACGCGACCGGAGGTGGCGGCGCTGCTCGCTGGGGCCGTGCGCCGCACGCTCGGCGAGACCATCGCTGCGGTCGAGGATCTCGGGAGCGAGGAGCTCCACGCGGTCGTCCACCCGCAGGCGAACACCGTCGGCTGGGTAGCCTGGCACGTCTTTCGCACGGCGGACGTCATCGGCGCGCGCATCCGGGACGAGAGCGAGCTCTGGGTGCGACGCGGGCTCGCTGAGGCCTGGGACCTGCCCCCGGAGGGCAACGGGAGCGGCCAGTCCACGGCGGAGGCCCAGGCCCTGCGCCTTCCCGCGGCCGAGGCGCTCGCGCGCTACGGGCGCGAGCTTCGCGATGAGCTCGCGGAGGCCGCGGGCGCTCTCGATGAGGCCGGGCTCACCCGCCGAGTGCCCGCCTTCGGAGGCCGCGAGTTCACCGCCTCCGACGCGCTCCAGACCTTCGTGGTGCTGCACACCGTCCGGCACCAGGGGGAGATCAACGTGACGCGCGCGCCGAT
>VYDC01000087.1:0-2433 GCA_009843585.1 Chloroflexota bacterium
GCGTCGACGAGCCGGAAGACCGGGAGCTCGGCGGCCTGCTCGGCGGTCAGCGCGAGCGGCGCGCCGCCGACTGAGCGCGTCTAGAAGGCGTGGCGGAAGGGGTGCGCCACGATGAGGAAGCCGCCGACGCGGTCGAGCGCCGCGCGCAGCCTCTCGGCACGGTGGATCCCGCCCTCGTAGCTCGCCAGCCCCACCGCCAGCATGTGGCCCAGGTCGGTCGAGACCTCCATGCCGAAGTTCACCAGGAGCCCCGGATGCCGCGCCGCGTAGTCGAGCTGGAGGTGCCGGTCCCAGACGCGGTGGTGCTCGCTCAGGTTGACGCCGGTGATGCCGCTCTCCCGCACCAGGCGGGGGAGCTCCTCCGCGTCGAGCGTGGAATCGGAGGAGTGCCCGCGCGTGTGCACGTGCATGTCCACGACCGCGCCGCCTGGGGCGTCGGGGGACACGCGTGCCGCATCGGCGGGGCGCGACGGACGGGACTCGCTCACCCGCCGAGGATACGGACCGCCGCAGGGGGCGGCCAGCGCCGGGGTCAGGATGCGGCTTCCGGCCGGGTCGCGCGTATACTCCGCCCGCGCCGCGGGCGCACCGCCACGAGGGGAGTTCTGATGCGCTTCGGGACGCACCACCTGCCGCTGAGCCCGACCCCCGACGACGACCTGCGCGTCATCGGGGAGCAGCTCGAGCAGATCGAGCTCGCCGACAGGCTCGGCTTCGAGCACTGCTGGCTCACCGAGCACCTGCTCTCCGGCGAGAGCGGCTTCGGGGACCCGATCCCGCTCGCGGGCGCGATCTCCCAGCGCACGAGCCAGATCCGCGTCGGCTTCGCGGTGCTCCAGATGGCCCTCACCCATCCCACGCGCGTCTTTCTCCAGGTCAACCTGCTCGACAACCTGCTGGAGGGGCGCCTGACGCTCGGGATCGGCCGCGGCTCGGCCTTCAACGAGTACGAGTACGTGGCGTTCGGCGCCCGATCCGACGGGCAGCGCGAGCGGATGTTCGAGGCCATCGAACTGCTCGAGCGCGCGTGGGCCGGCGAGGCGGCCCCCTTCTCAGGCGAGCACTTCACGGTCAGCATCCCGGACGTGCGGCCCCGGCCGGTGCAGCGCCCGCATCCTCCCATCGTGCTCTCCGTCCTCTCCGACGACACGCTCAGCTGGGCGGCCGCGCGCGGCTACGGCGTGATGATGCCCCGCCTCCCGGTGGCGCGAGTCCGGGAGCGGCTCGGCTTCTTCCGCCGGGCGATGGAAGAGCACGGCCTGCCCGAGGCGGCCGCGGAGCGGGCTCTCGATCGCAGCACGCTCCTGCGCAGCATCTACATCGCCGACAGCGACGCGCAGGCGGAGGAGGAGGTGCGCGACGCGACCTTCCGGCTCCACGACCACCTGCAGCGCACGCGGCGGGGCTACAACCCCGCCGACGTCGACAACCGGGCGCTCGCGCAGCAGAACGCGTCGCCCGTCTGGAGCTCGCCCGACTCGACGCCGGAGGAGGCCGTCGCGAGCCTGATGTCCCGCGGCTTCATCCTCGGCTCCCCCGAGACGGTGCGCGAGCGCATCCGGGAGCTGGACGAGGTCGGCGTGCGGGGGCTGATGATCACGTTCAACTGGGGCGATCTGGGGCACGAGCGCGTGCTGCGCTCGATGAGCCGCTTCGCCGCCGAGGTGATGCCGGCGTTCGCCCGCGAGCGGGTCGGGAGCGCCGCCGGCGACTGAGCGAGGGCTGCTACTGCCTGCGAGATGACCCGCCGCGCCGGGCGCGCGCGATCGCTGGCCCGATGATCAGTCCCAGCAGCGCGAGCGCGAGCGCGGTGGCGACGAGCGGCGTCAGGCCTCGCGCCGGAGCCGCGACCGCGCCCGGGCCGGCGCCCCCCTCGGCGGCGGTCGCCGCCGCCGTCCCTCCCGGAGCGGGGCGCGGCGCCGTCGCCGCGCCGCGCGCGACCCCCGCAGGGCCGGCGGCCGGTGCGGCCCTCCGCGCGGAGCGCCTGCCGCGGGCCGCCGCCTGCGGGTCGGGGACGAGCAGGACGATCGCGATCGAGAGGAGGGCGAGCGCCCCGAGGGCGGCGAGCACGCCGTCGTAGTCGCCGAAGCGGTCGAAGTAGGCCGAGACGATCACGGGCCCCGGAGCGGCGATCACCACCTGGAGCGGCATCCCGACGCCGCGCACGGCGCCGATGTGCATGCGCCCGAAGAAGGAGGCCCACACCAGCTCCTGCATCGGGATCATGCCGGCGATGCCGGTGCCGAAGATGAGGAAGCCGGCGGCGACCAGGGGGGCGTTCAGCGCGTTCGTCCCCGGGATGATCACCGCCACCCCCACGGCCAGGCAGAGGAAGGCGAGGGCCGCGAGGTAGCGCGCGTGGACGCGCTCGGCGGCGAGACCCCAGCCGACCCGCGTGGCGAGCCCCGGCAGGGCGAAGAGCGAGAGCATCAG
>VYDC01000087.1:2443-3094 GCA_009843585.1 Chloroflexota bacterium
CTTCGTCCCCGCGGCGATGCTCTTCCGGCGCCAGCCCTCCGAGTCCACGAACGGCGTGAGCAGGTTCGGCGTGATCACGCCGGCCGCCGAGAGGCCGAGGGCGGCGATCCCGATCGCGCGGCCCCGGCGGCGCTCGAACCACTTCGAGAGCACGGCGTGCACGACCAGCGTCCCGGCGAAGGCGACCGCCACGGAGAGGACGCCGGCGCGCAGCACGTACCACTGCCAGAGCTCCGTGATCTCCGCGAGCGCGAGCAGCGCGCCGGCGGCCATGGCGGCGCCGATCAGGGTCAGCCCCCGACCGCCGTGACGGTCGATCACGCCGTTCGTGGACTCGGAGGGCTGGCGCGCGGGCTGGCAGCTGCTCGCGGTGGTCACGCTCGCCCTCTTCGTCCCCGCGGCGATGCTCTTCCGGCGCCAGCCCGAGGACAGCGGCCTGCTCCCGGACGGCCGGCGGCCGGGAGCGCCGCCTGCGCGCGACCGCAGCGGGGCGATCATCCGCGAGGCGCGGTCGCTGACGCGCGGCGAGGCGGTGCGTACCGCCTCGCTCTGGCTGCTCATCCTGGCGTTCGGGCTCGCGGGCCTCAGCTTCCTGGCGCTGGGGACGCTCACCATCCCCATCCTCACCGACTCCGGCTTCGACCGGACGAC
>VYDC01000019.1 GCA_009843585.1 Chloroflexota bacterium
ATCCGGGAGGAGCCGGATCCGGCGTTCGGCCCCGAGGAGGCGCTCGTCGCCGCGCACGCCACCGCTCTCAACCGCGCGGACCTGCTGCAGCGCATCGGGCGCTACCCGGGCCCCCCGGGCACGCGCGACGACCTCCCCGGGCTCGAGGCGGCCGGCACCGTGCTCGCGGTCGGCGAGCGGGTCTCGGGATGGCGGCCGGGCGATCGCGTGATGGCGCTGCTCGGCGGCGGCGGCTACGGATCGCGCGTCGCCGTGCACGAGCGGATGCTGCTCCCGGTGCCGGCATCGCTCGACCTGCAGCAGGCCGCCGCCGTCCCGGAGGTCTTCCTGACGGCCTACGACGCCCTCGTCGAGCAGTGCGGCCTCCAGGCGGGCGAGAGCGCGCTCGTGCACGCCGTGGGCTCGGGCGTCGGGACGGCGGCGGTGCAGATCGCCGCGCAGATGGGGTGCCGCGTCTTCGGCACGGCCGGCTCGGGCGACAAGCTCGCGCGCGCCCGCGAGCTCGGCCTTCACGTCGGCATCGACTACCGCGAGCGTGACTTCGCGGAGGTCGTCCGCGAGCAGACGGGCGGCCGCGGCGTCGACGTCGTGCTCGACGTGGTCGGCGGCGAGTACTGGCGGAGGAACGTCGCCTCGCTCGCCCTTGGCGGGAGGATGGTCGTGGTCGGCACCCTGAGCGGGCCCCGGGCGGAGCTCGATCTCGGCCCGCTCATGCGCAAGCGGCTGCGGGTGCACGGCACCGTGCTCCGCTCGCGCCCCCTGGAGCAGAAGGCCGCGCTCACGCAGGCGGCGGCGCGCCACCTCCTCCCGCTGTTCGAGGGGGGGCGGCTCCGCCCCGTCGTCGACCGCGTCTTCCCGCTCGCCGATGTCGCCGAGGCGCACCGCTACATGGAGTCGAATCAGAACTTCGGCAAGATCGTGCTGAGCCACGAACCGCCGGGCTGAGCCCCGGGTGAGCGCCGCCGACCCCCCGGACGTCGAGCCGCGCGGCCTCTCCGCGGCGGGGATGGCCCGGCTCGCCGCGATCTGCGAGTCGCACATCGAGCGGGGCTACCACTCGGCGGCGCAGCTCGCCATCTACCGCGACGGGGAGCTCGCGCTCGATCGACGCCTCGGCCGGGCCGCCGGGCCGGACGCGCGGCTGCTCTGGTTCTCCGCGACGAAGCCGGTCTCAGCCGTCGCGGCGCTGATGCTCGTCGAGCGCGGCCGCCTCTCGCTCGACGAGCCGCTCGCCGACCTCTGGCCGGAGTTCGCGCAGGGCGGGAAGGGGGCCTGCACGCTGCGCCACGTGCTGACCCACCGGGGCGGCTTCCCGGCGCTCCGCCCGGGGTTCGTGTGGGGACGCGTGCACGACTGGGAGTACTGCGCCGCCGAGACCGCGGCGATCCCGGCCGCCTGGGAGCCCGGCACGGCGACGGGCTACCACCCGGTCACGTTCGGCTTCGCGCTGGGCGAGGTGATCCGCCGGGTCGACGGCCGCATGCCGCGCGACTTCCTGCGCGAGGAGATCTTCCTCCCGCTCGCCATGGAGGCCTCGCTCGGCGTCGGAGAGGACGACCTCCGGTCGGTCGTCCCGCCCGAGGCCCTCTCCGAGGTCACCTGGCAGGATCCGCAGGGGACGGAGGCGCGCACCAGCAGCGTGGTCCGCCGCTTCCGGAAGGACGGGACCCTGAGGGCGCAGATCCCGGCTGCGAACGGGATCGGCACGGCCGAGGCTCTGGCGCGCTTCTACGCGATGCTGGAGCGTCGGGGCGAGCTCCGGGGAACGCGCCTGCTCGCCGAAGAGACGGTCGCCGAGGCGACGCGCGTCCAGCACCGGACCCCCCTCGATCGGACGACGGGGCTTCCCGGCTCGTACGGGTGGGGTCTGGTGGTCGGCGGCGCCTTCGCCCCCTTCGACCGCCGGGGCGTCTTCGGCCATCCGGGCCAGCAGTGCGCGATCGCCTACGCCGACCCGTCGCTGGGCCTCGCCGTCGCCTACGTCACGAACGGGCTCCACGATCCCCTCGTCGTGCAGGCGCGAGTAGAGGAGGTGGCGCAGGCCGCCGTCGAGGCCTGCGGCTGAGCCCGGCACCGGCCCCCGGTCCCCGCGGCGTCGGCCTCAGGCCTGGATCGCGGTGATGAGAACCGTCAGCGAGGCGACCGAGCCGAAGGTCGATGCGGCGACGGCGAGCGTCACGAAGCGCGGCCGCGCCGCGAACTCCGTGGCGAGGATGGTCGTGAAGACGGCGGTGGGCATCGCCGCGAGAACGATCAGGGTCTGCTGGGTCGCGCCGCCGATCCCGAGCAGGAGCGTCACGCCCCACATCAGGAGCGGGCCGCCGCCCAGGCGCAGCGCCGCCGACGCCGCCACGTCCCGGAGCGCGGCACGCTCGACGCCGCGCAGCAGCTGGAGCCCGAGCACGACGAGCATCGTGGGGATCGCCGCGTCGGCGAAGGCGTCGATCGGGGTGTCCAGGGCGACGGGGAGCGTGGCCTCCGTCGCGTTCACCACGAGCCCGGCGACCGTGGCGTAGAGCATCGGGTAGCGCAGCGGAGCCGTGAGCGCCCGGCGGGCGTCTGCGCCGGCGAGGGAGGCGATGAAGACGTTCGCGGTCGAGTTGAGGGCCGCGTTCGCGACGAGGAAGAGGACGGCGACCGCCAGGCCGTCGTCGCCGAACGCGAGCAGCGCGATCGGAAGGCCCATGTTGCCGGCGTTGAGCGCCGTGACGCTCAGCGCGAAGCCGGCGCGCTGGGGCGCGTCGTGCCGCATCAGCGACGACCAGAGCGCCGAGGCGCCCCATGCGGCGAAGAAGAGCAGCCACGCCGCCGCGACGATGCGCAGCGAGAGGTCGAGGTCGAGCTCGGTCTCGGCCATCGCCCGGAAGATGAGCGCGGGGCTCAGGACGTAGAAGACGAGCGTCGATATCGGCTCCAGGACGACGCGCCGCCAGCGCCCGATGGCACCCCCGACGGACGCCATCACGACGACCGGCAGGATGACCTCGACGAAGACCGATAGCACCCGGGCGCGCTAGCTAGCCGCGCGAGCGTCGCCGCCGGCGGCCGCGGCGGCGCATCGCGTGCGCCCGCCGCTCGCTCTTGGGC